>CAYXLY010000036.1:0-16926 GCA_964466005.1 uncultured Spirochaetaceae bacterium
GCTTCGAATCCTTCCCGGGCTTGCCCTTCCTCTTGCCCGGCCTCGACTCGTCGGCACCGATCCCATCGAGCGGCCCGAAGTCGGGGGGAGGGGGCCTGTATCAGGTCGCCTTTCCCGGATCGATCATCGTCGCGCCCCGTCCCTTCCTCTCGAACTTGGAGCAGGGCCGGGCCCAGCGGTCTCCAGGGTCGGTCATGAGGGCAGATCGGATGGGGCGATGGAGCCTGCCACCTGGTTGGACGTCGGCTGATCGAGCCGCAGGCAGTGTGAGCGGGCGGCGCGCCGGGTCGCACCGGGGCCATCCGCGAAGGCGCAGCCGGCCGGGGCGAAGGCGGTCGGGCAGACGGGAGATCCGAGACGATGTGGCCCGGAAGACGATCCGGAAGGAATGCAGGAGGTGGGACTGGTCGGGGCGACTGGATTCGAACCAGCGACCTCTTCGTCCCGAACGAAGCGCGCTACCAAACTGCGCCACGCCCCGACCGAGGCGCGGAGTATGACGCCTTCCGAGGGCGGGCTCAAGGCGAAAGCTACTGGAATTCCGCAGGATTCCCGGCTGCCGCGCCCGCGGGAGCCGGGGCGGGCGAAGCGTCGGTGCGGCGCCCCGATGGTGTGAGCGCGGATCGGCGGGCGTCCCGGGCGCCGTGGGACGCGCTACGCGAGCGCGCTCCGGGCGGCCTGTCGGATCCCTTCGATCGGACCCGAGCGGTCGGCGTGCTTGAAGATCGAGGTGCCGGCGACGAAGACGTTGGCGCCGGCCGCGGCGGCGCGACCGGCATTCTGCTCGTCGATCCCGCCGTCGACCTCGACGTCGACGGCGAGGCCGCGGGTCTCGATCCAGCCCCGGATCTTCTCGATCTTGGGCAGCATCGCCTCGATGAAGGATTGTCCGCCGAAGCCCGGATTCACGGTCATGACCAGAATCTGGTCCGCCTGCTCGAGCACCCACTCGACCGCCTCAGCCGGCGTGGCGGGGTTCAGCACGGCACAGGATCGGGCGCCGAGCTTGCGGATCTCGGCCAGGGTGCTGTGGAGATGGGGACAGGTCTCGGCGTGGACGCCGAGGATGTCGGCTCCGGCCTCGACATAGCGCTCGAGATAGGTCTCGGGCTCCTCGATCATCAGATGGACATCGAGGGGGCGCGAGGCGACCCGCTTGATCGCTTCGACGACCGCGGGGCCGATCGTGAGGTTGGGGACGAAATGCCCGTCCATCACGTCGACGTGGACGAGGTCGGCGGAGTCGATGGTGCCGAGCTCGCTCTCGAGGTTCACGAAGTCCGAGGCGAGGATGGAGGGGGCGATCAGGATCTGACGGTCGGCGGAAGTCGGGCTCATGGGAGGTCTCCTGTGTTCCGGGCGCGGACTCGTTCGGGAAGGGCGCGGGGATCGGCGGGCATCAGGGCGAAGTGGAGGCGGGCGAGCCCTTCCCGGGCTCCTCGGGCTCACCGCCTCTCACGAGGGCCACGGCGTAGAAGCCGTCCATGTCCTGGCGATGGGGCCAGAGCCGGAGGGCGCCGCCCTCGTCGATCAGGTCGCGCAGGCTCGCCGGCGCCTCCTCTCTCGAAGCGATCCGCCAGCTCGGTCGGGTCGCGAGGAAGCCCCGGACCACCTCGTCGTTCTCCTCCCGCGTCAGCGTGCAGGTGGAGTAGACGAGGCGGGTCCCCGGTCGCGAGACGGCGGCGGCCGACTCGAGAATCGCGCGTTGAATGACGGCGAGCTCGGCGAGGTCGCGGGGCTGGATGCGCCAGCGGGCGTCGGGGTTGCGGCGGAGCGAGCCGAGCCCGGAGCAGGGCGCGTCCACGAGGATGCGATCGAAGGGACCGCCGTGATCCAGCAGGTCGGCCAGGGATTTCGTGGCGTCGCGCTCGAGCGTCGCGACGCCTCCGATCTGCAGGCGCCGAATGCCGCGTGCGACCAGCTTGAGTCTGCGCGCGTGGCGATCGAGGGCGAGGACGTGGCCCTCGCCGTCGAGTCGCTCGGCGATGCCCGCGGTCTTGGTGCCCGGCGCCGCGCAGGTATCGAGGATCCGATCCCCGGGTCGGGGGTCGAGCAGCTCGACCACGAGCTGCGAAGCCTCGTCCTGGACGCTCATGCGGCCGTCCAGGAAGGCCGGGTCCCGGCCCGGATCCCCACGGTGGCCGAGGACGACGCCGTCGGGAGCGAAGCGACAGGCCTCGGCCTCGGGGAAGCGCGATCGCAGCTCCTCCAGCAGCTCCGGACGCGAGGTCTTCGTGCGATTGACGCGCACCGTCATCGGCGCGGGCCCGTTCATCGCCGTCGCGAGAGCAGCCGCCTCCTGGGGACCGAGCTCGGCGAGCCAACGCTCGGCGAGCCACTGCGGAAGCGAGCAGGCATGGACGAGATGGCCGAGGGGGTCGCTCTCGAGGTCGGGCAGGGGAATCCGCTCGCCTTCGCGCGCCAGCTTCCGCAGCACGGCGTTCACGAGCCCCGTCGCGCGCTCGAGCCCCATCGCCCGCACGCAGCGCACCGCCTCGTCGACGGCGGCGTTCGCGGGAATCCGATCCGAGAAGAAGAGCTGGTAGGCGCCGACCCGCAAGGCGCTCGTCACCAGCGGCTCGAGCTTCGCCGGATCGCGGTCGAGGGCCTGATGGACGAGGTAGTCGAGGCGCCCGCGCCAGCGCAGGGTTCCATAGACGAGCTCCGTCGCGAGCGCGCGATCGGCGGCGGGCATGCGGCTCTCGACGAGCGCGTGATGGAGCGCCAGGTCGGCGAAGGCCCCCGCGCGCTGCACGCGCTCGACCACCCGGATGGCGATCATCCGCGGCAGGGTGGGCCCGGCGCTCTTGCGCGGTGCCTGGCTGCGACCCGGCCAACGTCGTCCGCGTCCGCCGCCCCCTTCCGTCCTGCCCCCGCCCTGGGTGGGAGTCGTCATCGTACCTCCGTCTCGGAGCGCGGCGAGCGATCCGGCTCGTCGCCTTCGGTGGATGGATCGGCTGCGCTCGGCTCACCCCCGTCCGCCCCGTCCGCCCCGTCGTCCCCGGTCGGGCTCCCGGGGTCGGGCAGCGCGAAGCGGGCGTCGTCGGGAATCGGAAAGCCGCGGAGGAAGTCCCCGGCCGGGAGCGGCCTTCCGCCGGCGCGCTGGAGCGTCTCGGGCACGAGCCACCCCCCGCCCGTCGCGATCCGCAGGGGATGCCGCTCGCTCGTCCGGTCGATCTCGAGCGTGCCCGGTGCAGGCGACGCGTCCGCCTCGAACGGGCTCGTCGTCGCGCGCAGGACCTTGAGCGTCTCCTCCACCGGCCCTTCGAGGCTCGGCGGGGGCGCTGCGTTCGTCGCGCGATCGGATCCGCTCGGATCACGGTTGGGAGCCGGGACCCCGTCCGTGCCGCAGACCAGGCGAAGCAGGCCCGCCGGTCGCGGCGAGAGGGCGTGGATGCGGCGCGCGAGGCGCGGCGCGCTCTGCCTCAGGTCGAGGATCGCATCGGCCTTCTCGAGCTTGGGCGCGACGCTCGCCTGGCGCTCGTCCTGCTCGGTCCACTCGATCTCGTCGCTCGCGATGAGGTCGACGGCCCGGGCGATCGCCTCCGCCGCCAGTCCGGCGAGTCGCGCGCTGAGCTCGGCCGTGTTCTCCCGCGGCTCGATCGGCGTCCGGAGCATCAGCCCGACCGGTCCCGCGTCCATCTCCCGGACGACGCGCATGACCGAGATGCCCGTCTCCTCGTCGCCCTCGAGGATGGCCTGTGCGATCGGCGAGGCGCCTCGATGCCGGGGCAGCAGGCTCGCATGGGCATTGATCAGGTAGCCGCAGCGGGGCAGCTCGCGGACCCGCTTCGGGATGAACTGACCGAAGGCGACGACGACGCCGAGATCGGGCTGGAGGTCTCGCAGCGCCACGAGCGTGTCCTCGTCGCCGAGACGCTCGGGCCGCAGCAGCGGCAGTCCCTCGCGAAGCGCCACCTCGGCGACGGGCGACGGCGACGGCTTGCGACCGCGTCCGCGGCGGCGATCGGGCTGGGAGACGACGCCAACGACCTCGTGCGGGCCGGCGAGCAGCCGCTCCAGCGTGGGCACGGCGATCTCGGGCGTGCCGAGGAAGACGACACGCAGAGCGCGCGGGGAGGTCACGCGCGATCAGCCTTCTGCCGCGAGCTGCTTCTTGCGCTTCTTGACGTAGAGGCTGCGCTTCAAGCGACTGATGCGGTCGATGAAGAGGATTCCGTCGAGGTGGTCGATCTCGTGCTGGATGCAGACCGCACGCAGCCCCTCCGCCTGCTCCTCGACGAGCTTGCCGTCGAGATCCATCGCCCGGAGGGTGATCTGCGCATCGCGCTCGACGGTGGCGCTGTAGTCGGGGACGGAGAGGCAGCCCTCCTCCCAGGTGATGCGTCCGGAACGCCCGATGATCTCCGGGTTGATCATGACTCTCGGGTCGCGCTCGCCGTCCTCGTCGTTCCATTCCGTATCGATCACGAACATGCGGACCGGGGCGCCCACCTGCGGCGCGGCGAGGCCGATGCCCGGCTCGTCGTACATCACGTCGATCATGTCCCGGGCGAGCTCGCGCAGGGCGTCGTCGATCCCGTTGATCGGCTCCGACACCCTCTTGAGGCGGGGGTCGGGAAATTTCACGACTTCACGCAGCGCCATCTTCGCGGGTCTCTCTTCCTCGTCTCTCGGCGGCGCGGTCGGCCGGCTCCGGGGCGTCCACTCGCCCCGACTCTAACAATCCGGACGGCGCCCCGGACGTCTTCGATCCGGACGTCTGTCGGGCCGAGCGGCTCCCGATCCGCGCGGGGCCGCTCGGGGGCGGCTCCTAAGTCACTGGATCGAAAGGGAATTCAGCTGGTTTATAGCATGTGGACCGGCCGCGCGTCCAGAGCCACCTGCAGATCCCGCGGCAGGCGGCGGGCGGCTTCGAGGGTCCGCTCGGTGACCCGACGCAGGAGCTCGGCATCCGTTCCCTTGAAGAGCAGCATGAAGCGGTAGCGACCGCGCAGGCGCGCGATCGGGGCGGGGGCCGGGCCGAGGATCTCTAGCCCCCCTGCCTCGGCGAGCTCCGCGCGCGCCGCCCGGGCGAGCGTCTCGGCCGCCTGGCTCGTCTCCGCCTCGTCCTCCGCATGCACGACGATTCGCGTCAGGAGTCCGAAGGGCGGATAGCCGAGCGCCTCCCGATGCTGGATCTCCTCGCGATAGAAGGTCTCGAAGTCGTGGCTGCCCACGGGCGCGATCGCATAGTGGTCGGGCACGAAGGTCTGGATCACGACGCGCCCCGGCCGCTGCGCGCGCCCCGCGCGGCCGGCGACCTGGGTGAGCAGCTGGAAGGTCCGCTCCGCAGCCCGGAAATCCGGCAGGTGGAGCCCGATGTCGGCCGCGATCACCCCCACGAGCTGGACGCCCGGAAAGTCGTGTCCCTTGGCGACCATCTGGGTGCCGATCACGATGTCGACCGACTCGTTCTTGAGAGCGCGGAGCACCTGCTCGGTATGGCCGCGCCGCGCCGCGACGTCCCGATCGAGTCGCATCGTGCGCGCCGTCGGGAAGAGGGCTCGGGTCTCCTCCTCGAGCCGCTCCGTGCCCACGCCGAGCAGCGCCGTCTCCGGGTCGCCGCAGCCGCTGCAATGCTCCGGGACCTCGCGGACGAGATCGCAATAATGACAGCGGAGCTGGCTCTCCGCAGCGTGGTACACGAGCGCGACGTCGCAGTCGTCGCAGCGCTCGGCATGCCCGCATTGGAAGCAGAAGATGCGCGTGGAGAAGCCGCGCCGGTTCAGGAAGAGGATCGTCTGTCCTCCGGCGGCGAGCGCCTCCTCGATCGCCTGGCGCAGGGGCCGCGACAGGATCATCTTGCGTCCGCGCGGGTTGCGCGCCTTCTCCTGGGCGAGGTCGATGATGTCGACGGCCGGCAGCGGTCGGCCCCCGACCCGGCGTGGAAGCGAGAGACGTCGGATGTCTCCCCGATCCGCCCGATGACGCGTCTCGAGCGAGGGCGTGGCCGAGCCCAGGATCAGCGGGCAGGCCGCGTGCGCCGCCAGCTTCTGGGCCAGCTCTCGTGCGTGATACCGGAAGCCCTCGTCGTTCTTGTAGGCTCCGTCGTGCTCCTCGTCGATCACGATCAGGCCGAGGGTCTCGAGCGGGGCGAACAGGGCGCTGCGAGCGCCGACGGCGATGGCGGTCTGTCCCGTCCGAAGACGCTCCCACTGGGCGAGGCGCTCGCCGGGCTTGAGCCCGCTGTGAAGCACGGCGACCTGGTCCCCGAAGCGGGCCCGCACGCGAGCCACGATCTGATGGGTGAGCGTGATCTCGGGCACCAGCACCAGCGCCTGGCGCCCGGCCGCGCGCACCTCGGCCAGGGCGCGCAGGTAGACCTCGGTCTTGCCGCTCCCCGTGACGCCGTGAAGCAGGAAGGTCTCGTCCGACCGACGCGCGATGGCGTCGCAGATGGGGCGGAGGGCGAGGGCTTGATCCTCGGTGAGCTCGACCCGGTCGCCGCCGTCGAGGAAGGAGTCCTGCGCATCGAGACGCGGACGCTCCTCGAACACGACGAGGTCCCGCCGGGCCAGGGCCCGCAATCGGCTGGCGACCTGGGCCTCGCCCCGCGTGATCGCCCGCGTCGCCAGGCCCTGCCGGGCGGCGGCGATCATGCGCAGCAGAGCCGCCTGCTTGCCGGCGCGCGCGAGCGTCCGATCGCAGGCCTCCTGCACGTCCACGCCCGGCGCCAGTCGGACGAAGCGCTCGGTCGGGACCCGCGCGCGGGGAGCCCGCTGCTCCAGGCGCCGTTCGACGAGGCCATCCCGGGTCAGGCTCGCGAGGCGGCGTCCCACGTCGACGCGCGGAAACGCTCGGGCGAGCGAGGCCAGGGTCGCCGGCCTTCGAGCGAGATGCTCGAGGAGCGGTCGTCCGTCGCCGCCGAGCGCGTCGGCGCCCAGGGCCCTTTGCGAGAGCGCGCGCTCGCCACGGGCGGTGAGGGCCCAGGGCCGAGCGACGCGCGGCGTCGATCCGGGCGGCAGGGCATGGGCGAGAGCCAATCCGATCGGACAGAAGATCTCGTGCGCGGCTTCGCCTAGGATCCGCATCATCGCTTGCGAGACGACGGGCTCCTCGTCGATCACGGACTCGATCTCGGCCAGCGTGCGTCCGGAACGGAGGATCGGGCGGTCGCCCTCGGCCCCCTCCGTGCCCGTCTCGAGATCGGGCGGCACGACGAGTCCGGTCAGCGGCTGACCGCTGAAGAGGACCCGCACGCGCGTGCCGGGAGCGAGTGTGGCCGGCATGCGATCGGGCAATCGGTAGTCGAAGAGGCGATCGATCGGGACGGGCAGGGCGATCCGGACGAGGCGTGGCTCTCCGCCGTCTTCGCCGGAGAGCGGCGGCAGACCGTCGAAGAGGGGGGCGGACATGGGCAGATCCTATGCACGAGCCGGGGTGCGCGAAAGACCGCGCGTGCGCGTCGAGGACGACGGCGAGACGCGCACGCTGGTGGTCGACGAGACCTTTGCCTCGTTCTATCGGCCCGGCGAGGTCGCGACGCGCTGTGTCTGGGACGCGATCGCGGCGCCTCTTCTCTGGCTGGCCCCTTCCCGTCGACGCCGGATCCTGATCCTCGGACTGGGCGGCGGCTCCGTCGCCCGGATCGCCCGCTCGCTGGCGCCGCGGGCCGAGATCGTGGGCGTGGAGCTCGATCGCGAGGTCGTGCGTCTGGCGCGCGCGCGGCTCGACCTCGACCGTCTCGGCCTCCGCGTCGAGATCAGCGATGCCCGGTCCTTCCTCGAGCGCGACGAGGGGCGCTTCGACGCGATCCTCGAGGACGTCTTCATCGGCCGGGGAGACCAGGTCCACAAGCCGCAGTGGATCCCCGATCCCGGTCACGAGCTGGCCCGGCAGCGGCTGACGCGAGGAGGCCTGCTCGTGAGCAATACGCTCGATGAGCAGGCGGCGGTCTCCCGAGCGATGCGGGATCATTTCCCGGCTCAGGTCTCCATCGCGACCGAGGACTACGACAATCACGTGCTGGTGGGCGGGGAGGCCGGGCTCACGGGAGCCGCCCTGCGCGCGCGCGTCGCCGCCGATCCGATCCTGCGCGAGAGTCTGCCGCTGCTCTCCTTCCGATCCCGATAGACCAGGCCCGATGGAAAGAGCCCGATCGACCAGGCCGGTGGACTGATCCGGCGGGATCGATCCCGCCAGCTTGATCCCGCTGGATCGCACCCAGCAGCCCGCTCGGCAGGTCGATGCCGACGGTGTTCCCCCGGAGGGGATAGCGGTGCCTCCCCTGCGCGTCCGGAGAGCTCGGGAGCAGGTATGTCCCGTCGGGGAGCTGGCGACGAGGGTCGTAAGTATCTGGAATCGAAAGAATCAATGGACTCAAGCCGAGTCGGAGGCCGGCCGAAGCTTGAATTAATCGAACGATCGATTAATTTTGAGAGCCCGATGAGAGCCCCCCTCGAGAAAGACGCCGAGAGAGACGCCCCCATTCGCCGACCCGGTCGCCCTCGCCTCGACGAGAAGGACGGCCTCGCGGTCCGCGAGCGTCTGATCGAGGCAGCGACGACGCTCGCCGTCGAGCAGGGCTTCGAGGCCTGTGGGCTGCGGGAGATCGCGGCCCGCGCCGAGGTCAGTCCGGGCATGATCGCCTACTACTTCGGCGATCGGGAGGGCCTGCACGAGGCCATGTTCCAGCGGGCCTTCGAGCGGGTGACGGAGCAGGTGCGGAGCCTGCTCGAGCAGCAGACGAGCGGCCTCCACGAAGACGAGACCCACGATCGGCTCGACGAGCTGATCCGGATCCACGTCATGTCGCTGGCCGCGGATCCCTGGCTGCCGAAGCTGATCGCGCGCGACGTCCTCTCGGCCGACGACTCGCCGCTGCGCGTCCGGGCCGCCGAGCGCCTTCGAAGCGGGCCGGTGCCGATCATCGTGCGATGGATCGAGGAGGAGCAGGCGCGTGGACTGCTCCGCTCGGATCTCGATCCACGCCTGATGGCGATCTCGATCGCGAGCCTCGCCGTCTTTCCCTTCCTGGCCATCCCACTGGTCGGGAGCCGCCTGGGGCTCGAGCTCGACGACACGGGCGTGCTCGGGCTGATCGAGCACAACCGGAAGGTGCTCAGCCAGGGGATCCGGGCCCTCACGGAGGAGTCATGAGCTCCGTCTACGGAGGATCCCGGCGTCGAGTCGCGGCGCTCGCGGCCGCGGCGGGGCTCGCGCTGGCGGCCGCGGTCGCGCCGGGCCTCGGCTGCGGCGATTCCGGCGCCGCGCCGACGGACGACGGCGAGCTCTTCCTGAAGGCCGCGCCCGAGACGCGATTGCGGGTTCGCACGGAGCGGGTCCGCCGCGACCGCCTCTCGGACGTCGATCGGGTGACCGGCACCGTCCGGGCCTTCCACCACGCCACCTTGACCGCCGAGGCGAGAGGCCAGGTCGAGTCGCGGGCCGTGGAGGCGGGGGCCCGGGTCGAAGCCGGCAGCCTCCTGATCGAGCTCGAGTCCTCGCGCCAGGAGATCGAGCTGCGTCGCGCCGAGGCCTCGCTCGAGGCGGTCCGCACGGTGCTCGCCCACGCCGAGCGGGAGCTCGCCCGGGGCGAACGGCTGATGCGCGAGTCGGTCCTCAGCCAGCAGCGCCGTGACGACCTGCAGCATGCCGTCGACCGCGCGCGCGATGAGCTCGCACTCGCGCGGGTCGCCCGCGACTCGGCGGAGAGGGATCTCGCCGACACGCGGATCCGCGCCCCCTTTGCCGGCACCCTCGACGCGATCGAGGTCGACGTCGGGGACTACGTCGTACCGGGAACACCGGTCGCCACCCTGGTCGATCTCTCGCGCATGCGCCTCTTCGCGGGGGTGACCGCGAAAGAGGCCGCGCGGCTCGAGCCGGGGCTCACGGCTCGCGTGAGCTTCGCGGATCTCGGAGGCCGGAGCTTCGAGGCGACCCTGAAGAGCGTCGGTCGCGTGGCCGACGAGGCCGAGGGAACCTATCCGATCGAGCTCTGGCTCGAGGATACGGACGACTCGCTGCGGGCGGGCCTCGTCGCGCGGATCGATCTGCCCGATCCGAGCCAGGAAGAGGTCCTGCTCGCTCCGCGGGCGGCCCTCCTCCGCCGCGGAGGTCGCTCCGAGGCCTTCGTCGTCGAGGAAGACGGGGAGCGCAGCGTCGCCCGATCGCGCGTGCTCCGGACGGGTCGCAACGACGGGCAATGGATCGAGATCCTGGAAGGGCTCGAGGAGGGCGACGCCGTCGTCATCGACGGCCACTTCGCGCTCGAGGACGGCTCCCGGGTCGTGATCGACGGCGGCCGCTCGCCCGGCACGGCAACGCCCGATCCGGTCGGGTCGTCGGACCGGCGGGAATCTTCCGGGCAGGGCGTCTCTGCCTCCGGCTCTGCCTCTGCCTCTGCCTCCGCCTCCGGCTCCGCCTCCGCCTCCGGCCCCGCCTCCGGCCCCAGGTCGTCCCCGGGCGGACGGGAATAGCGCGTCGTGGAGAGGATCGTCCGCTTCTTCGTCGAGCGCCATCTGCTCGTCAACGTCCTCACCCTCGCCGTCGTCGTCCTCGGGATCGGCACGATGATGCGGACGAACATCGAGGGATTCCCAGAGGCCTCGCTGCCGCGATTCATCATCACGGCGACGCTTCCGGGCGCCTCGGCACGCGACGTCGAGACGAAGCTCACGATCCCGATCGAGGACGAGCTCCGCGACGTCGACGGGCTCGAGAGCTTCACCACGGTCATCACGGACAATCGCAGCGTGACGGAGGTCGAGCTCGACGACGACACACCCGACGAAGACATCCTCGCCAAGGAACGCGACATCCGGAACGCGATCGAGTCGATCACCGATTTTCCGGAGGAAATGACGGAGGAGCCGAACGTCTTCCTGCTCGATCCGTCGAAGCAGCCCGTGCTCGAGATCGCGATCTCCGGCGAGAAGACGCGACTCGCGGAGGCTGCGAAGCGGATCGAGCGGGCGGTCCTGCGCGCGGAGGGGGTCGGGGAGGTCTCGCTGGTCGGCCTGCCGGACCCAGAGCTGCGGGTCCTGGTCGATCCCGCGGCCTCGCGGGCCCACGGCGTGACGCTGCTGGACATCGTCGGCACGATCGAGAGACGCAACGTCTCCGACACGGGCGGCGTCCTGGAGAGCGCCGCCGAGCGGCGACAGGTCGTGATGTGGGGCCGATTCGAGGATCCCTTCGAGGTCGGCGACGTGATCCTGCGCTTCGAGGACGACGGGCCCTTGCGCGTCCGCGACGTCGCGAGGCTCGAGCTCGACCGGGAGGACGTCGGGCTGCTCGCCGGGACCAACGGCGAGCCCGGGGTCTCGGTGATCGCCGTGAAGAAGGCCGAAGCCGACACGATCCGGACGCGAGACGCGATCGGTCGGGCTCTGGCGAAGGTCGAGCTCCCGCCGGGCGTCCGCACCACCATCGTCAACGACAGCTCCTTCGAGATGCGCAACCGGCTGAACGTGATCGCGAGCAACGGCTTGATGGGCATCGTCCTGGTCGCCGGCATCGTCTTCCTCTTCCTCGCTCCCTCGGCGGCGATCTGGGTCTGCGTGGGGGTGCCGCTGGTGATCCTGGGCGTGATCGCCGTGATGCCGCTGGTCGGCATGACGATCAACTTCGTCTCGACCATCGCCTTCGTGATCGTGCTCGGCATGCTGGTCGACGACGCCGTGGTGGTCGCGGAGAAGATCCTGCTGCGTCGACAGGACGGGATCCCTCCCGCCGACGCCGCGATCTCGGGCACGGTCCAGGTGGCGCGGCCGGTCTTCGCGTCGGCGGCGACCACGCTGCTCGCCTTCGCGCCGATGCTGGCCATCGGAGGGATGCCGGCCAAGATCATCTGGCAGATCCCGGCGGTGGTCTGCATCGCGCTGATCCTCTCGCTCCTCGAGTCGTTCCTGATCCTGCCGCCTCACATGTCGATGGTCCGTAGCGGGTCCCAGCCCCGGCCGAAGAGGGCCTTCGTGCTGCGACTGGAGGCTCTCTACCGTCGCTCGCTTCGACTCAGCCTTCCGCATCACGGCAAGGTGATCGGATTCTTCGCTCTCGTCTTCCTCACGATCGCGTTCGTCATCGTGCCGCGCATGGAGTTCGAGTTCTTTCCCCAGGAGTCCTCTCGGGGCTTCTCCATCAAGGTGACGCTGCCGCCCGGCACGCCGATCGAGCAGACCCAGGCGAGCGTCGACGCGATCCAGGTCCAGCTTCCGGGCCACATGTCGACGGACCTGTTGGCGGTGACCTCCCGGGTCGGGCATCAGGAGCCCCAGGCGTTCGATCGGAAATACGGGTCGGCCGAGAACGAAGGACTCGTCACGGCGCACCTGCGACCCGACCAGAAGATGCGCAACTCGGCAGAGTGGATCGAATACCTGCGGCCGCGGCTTCGGATTCCGCGGGACGCGACGGTGGTGTACGAGGCCGAGGTGGACGGTCCGCCGGGACTGAACCCCGTGAAGGTCTACGTCCTCTCCAACGACGACGTGACCCGCCGACAGACCGCGCTCGCCCTCTCCCAGTTCCTCGAAGAGGTCGGCGGCGTCGTCGACATCAGCGTCGACGAGCGGCTCGGGATCCGGCAGATCGACCTGAACCCCGATCCCGAGGCGCTCGCCCGACGGGGACTCGACGCGAAGGATCTCGGCCTCACGCTGAAGGCCGCGTTCTACGGCATCGTGGCGTCCGAGATCCGGGATCTCGACGAGACCACCGAGATTCGCGTGATCTACGAGGCGGCCTCACGACGCTCCATCGATGCGCTACTCGAGGCGCCGATCCGCAATCGACGCGGAGAGCTCGTGCTGCTCCGGGACGTCGTCCAGCCGGTGGAGACGCCCGCGCTCGCGACGATCCGCCATCGCAACGGAAGGCGCGCGGCGACGGTGACGGCGGGCCTGGCGCCGGAGAGCGGACAGACCAGCACGACGGTGGCCGAGCGTGTCGAGAAGGAGTTCATCCCGCGCTATGCGGGACGGAACGACCTGGAGATCGAGATCGGCGGTGAGGTCATCCAGTCGCGCCGCGCGACCGGCGACCTGGGGTTCGTCGCGATCGTGGTGATCCTGGGCATCGGTGCGGTCATCGCCATCATGCTGGGCTCCTTCCTGGAGGCCTTCTTCGTGATCGCGGTCGTGCCCTTCGCGGCGATCTTCGTCGCGCTCACCTTCTGGCTCCATGGCATGAACTTCTCGCTGCTGCCGCTGATCGGGACGATCGGCCTGGCGGGGGTCGTCGTGAACGCCTCGATCGTGATGGTCGACTCCGTCCATCAGGCCCAGCGGGATGCCCGGGGGCGCAGCGAAGAGGACCGCAGCGCCATCATGATCGAGGCGCTTGTGACCCGACTGCGGCCCGTGCTGGTCACGAGCCTGTCCACGTTCGGGGGCGTCATGCCGACGGCCTACGGCTTCGGCGGCTGGGACGCGGTGATGTCGCCGATGTCGCTCGCGCTGGGCTGGGGTCTCGCCTTCTCTTCGGGCGTGACGCTCTTCCTCGTCCCGTCTCTCTACGTCTCGGCCAACGAGATCAATCGCCGGATCGACCGTTGGAGGAAGGGCGTATCGGGGGCCGGAGGGGAGACGATCGGGTCGGGGCGGTCGTAGAGCCGCGCGCCGCGGGATCCGGACGCGCATTCCTGCCGTCGCTCTCAGCCGCCCATCTTCTTGAGGTCGGCGAGCACGCCCTTGGCCACGGCCTTCAGGGTCTCGAAGACGCCCTGGCCGCTGGAGGCGCAGGCCTCGAACTCCGGTACGCCCGTCGGGTTCAGGAGCTTCCGCATCTCCTCGAGAGAGGCGGCGTTGGGCAGATCCCGCTTGTTGTACTGCATGACGTAGGGGATCTTGTCGAGCTCGTAGCCCTGCTCCTTCAGGTTCACCCGAAGGTTGTCGAGGCTCTCGGCGTTCGCCTCCATCCGCTCGATCTGGCTGTCCGCCACGAAGACGACGCCGTCGACGCCCTTCAGGATCAGCTTCCGGCTCGCGTCGTAGAAGACCTGCCCAGGGACCGTGTAGAGGTGGAAGCGGGTCTTGAAGCCGCGAATCTCGCCGAGCGCCAGGGGCAGGAAGTCGAAGAAGAGCGTGCGCTCCGTCTCGGTGGCCAGGGAGATCATCTTCCCCTTCACGTCGGGGTTCGTCTTCTGATAGATGTGCTGCAGATTCGTCGTCTTCCCGCAGAGTCCGGGACCGTAGTAGACGATCTTGCAGTTGATCTCTCTCGAGCTGTAGTTGATGAAGGACATATTGTGGCTCAGTCCGATCAGTCCGAGTGGATCAGTCCGCGAAGAGGTTGTCGATGTCGTCGTCCGTGATCTCGGCGAAGGGCGATCCGTGACTGGCGGCCTCCGTCTCCGCCTTCTTCCGGATCTCCTCGAAGAGACGGGCGAGCTCGCTGCCGGCCTTCTTCACGCGAAGACGAACGAGCCCGAGAGAGCTTCGCTCGTCGAAGACGACGACCAGGATCATGCGATCGCCCACGAGGGTCATGTGGAGATTGTCGCGCTGGCCCTGGTGGAAGTGGATGGGGAACTCTTCCTCACCCACGATCTTGGCGAGGCCGCCGGTCGCCGCGACGCAGCCCGCCGTGAGCGAAGCGAGGCTGGTGCTGTCGACGCCTTGCATCTCGCCGGCCTCGCCGACCAGCTGCCCGGCCTTGTCGACGACGAAGACCCCCTTCGCGTTCGCGTCACGCACCAGCTTTTGGATGATGGCGAGGACCTTGTCAAAGTCCTCCGGCTGCATCACGAGCTGGGATTCGAGCATCGGCATTTGCCTCTGTAAACGTCCGAGAATTGGACTTTTTCGCCAGCTTACCCCGCGGCGTGGAGGACCGGCAACCGCGCCGCTCCCTTCCGGAAGCCGCGCCGCTTGAGAATCGATCGGTCGTCGTCTGGCGCGGCTTTAGTCCAGTGCGCGGCGGTTCTGGATGGCTCGACTGACGGTCACGTGGTCCGCATACTCCAGATCGCCGCCCAGGGGCATGCCGTAGGCGATCCGGGTGATCTTCACGGGCGCATTCCGGAGACGATCGGCGAGGAAGTGGGCCGTCGCGTCCCCCTCGGCCGTCGGATTGGTCGCCAGGATGATCTCCTTGACGCCCGCGTCCCGGACGCGGCGCTCGAGATCGCCCACCCGCAGCGTCTCGGGTCCCATGCCATCGATCGGGGACAGGGCTCCGCCGAGCACGTGGTAGAGCCCCTGGAAGCCGCCGCTGCGCTCGATCGCGGCCATGTCCGCCGGCTCCTCGACGACGCAGACGAGGGTCCGGTCCCGCTCGGGATGAGAGCAGATGGCGCAGGGCGTGCGGTCGGCGAGCGTGAAGCAGCTCTCGCAGACGACCGTATCGCGCTGGAGACGGGCGATGGCCTCGGAGAGCTCCCGGGAGACGTCGGGCGGGGCGCTGAGCAGGAAGTAGGCGAGCCGGGTCGCGGACTTCTCTCCGATCCCGGGCAGCCGCTTCAGGCTCTCCACGAGGCGATCCATCGCCGGCGAGGAGGAGGTCATCTCAGCCTCCGAGCCCCGTCAGCATGGACTGCTGCATCCGCCCGATCTCCTCCTGCACGCTCTCCTGAGCGCGCGTGAGGGCGGCATTGACCGCCGCGGCGACCAGGTCCTGCAGCATCGACTGATCGCCGCCTCCCATCAGCGAGGGCTCGATCTCGATCGAGAGCACCCGCAGCCCGCCCGAGACCGTGGCCTTCACCATGCCCCCGCCGCTGCTCGCCTCGAAGCGGCGGGCCTCGAGCTGCTTCTGGAGCTCGCCCATGCGGCTCTGCATCTGCTGGGCCCGCTCCATCATCTCCTGCAATTCGTTCGGATTCACCGGCTCTCTCCAAGGGGGCGGATCTCGATGATCTCGCCTTCGAGTATCTGCAGCGCGAGGTTGACGGGCTCGCTGTTCAGGGCCTCCTGCCGACGGCGACGGGAGACCTCGCGCTGGTCGGAGCCCATCTCTCGTGCGGTCTTCGCTTCGTGCATCTCGACCGTGACGCGAATGGGCCGACCGAAGAGGCGCTCGCCGAGTGCTTCGATCTCGGCCCGTCGCGCGAGCAGGCGCTCGGCATGGAAGGCCCCCGGCACGCCGAGTCCCAGGGTCTGCCCGCGGAGCTCGATCAGGCTCGCGACGTCGAGGCTGGCGAAGCGGGCCCGGTCCGTCTCGAGGGCCTTCGCGCGAAGCCGATCGAAGAGGACCTCGGGCGGGGCGCCGCCGCCGAGCCCGGGGCTCGACTCCTCGGGCGCACCGGAGGACGGGCCGACGGGGTCGAGGGCCGAAGCCGGGCCGTTCGTCCCTTCATCCGGCCAGGCGCCGACTGGGGGCGCGCCGACTGGAGGGGAGCCGACTGGGGGCGCGTCGGCGACCGGGGGCGCCTCGGAGGCCGGGGCCTCGAGGGAGGCGTGTCCGGCGTCGGCTCGACCGGCTCGACCGACGGCGCGATGGCCCGGGCCCGGTGACGGGCCGCTCGGTGAGGTCCTCTCGTCGTCGCGTCGCGCCTCGGGCGGGGCCACGCTCCGGCTGCGATCACTCCGGCCTCGACTCGCCGCGGGAGGCGCAGTGCGTCGTCCGCCGGCGGCGGAGCCGGTCGGAGCTCCGTTCGGCCCGGAGGTCGGATCCCGGGAGAGCCTCCGCTCGAGCTGATCGAGTCGCGTCAGTAGCTGGGCCACGTCGTCTCCGGCCGGCAGGGTCGCCAGCCGGACCACCGCCATCTCCAGCACCGCGGTCGGGCGCGGCGCCCAGGAGAGATCCTCGATCTCTCGAACCAGGGCGCGGAACATCCGACGCAGACGAGCCGGCTCGGTGCGGCCGGCGAGTCGGATCAGCTCCTCGCGCTCCTCCTCCGGTCCCTCGAAGAGACCCTGGCCCTCGGGCGCGATCCGCAGTACGACGAGGTCCCGCAGCAGCTCGAGCAGCGCATCGGCGATGCGGCGCGCCTCCGAGCCTCCGGCGGTCGCCTGACCGACGAGCTCCAGGGCGGTCTTC
>CAYXLY010000037.1:0-16842 GCA_964466005.1 uncultured Spirochaetaceae bacterium
CGACGGGCTCGGGGGGCTCGAGGAGGACATGGTGGCTCCGTCAGGCTCGGCTCAGCGCCTGCTCGATCCAATCGAGCAAGCGAGAGAGCGTGTTCGTGGGATCCGCGCCGACGTCGACACCGATCATCCGGCGCCCTCGTTCGCAGAGGACGGCGAAGTCGCCCGCAGCCTGGGCCTCGGCCAGCACCGCGAAATCGCCCCCCATTGCCGGGATCGGCAGGGGACCGGCCTCGCGGCTCGCGGCGCTCTGCCAGAGCTGCAGCCCGGCCATCCGATCCGGACCGCCCTTCTGGAGCTGGCCCGTCGAGTGGAGATAGCGAGGCCCGAAGTCGAGCGTCGTCGCCACCTTCGCGTGGCGACCCACCGCCTCGCGGATCCTCTGCAGAACGGCGCGCGTCGTGTCGGGCACCTCGATTGCGGCGGCCTCTTCGAGCCTGCCAGCGTCCGGGGCGACCGCGGCATCTTCCAGGAAGGCGTTGATCACGAAGGTGTCGCCCGGTCCGAGGCTCGCGAGCAGCGCACCCATCCAGGCCGCGGGATCCGATCCGGTCGGGCGGGAGTCGGCCAGCGCCGGCGAGAGAAAGAGCCGCGCGCCCTCGACCTCGAGGTCGGCCTCCCGACTCGGAAGCGCGCCCCCTGCGCCCGCCTCCTTCATCAGCTGCCGGCTCGCGATCTTCGCGGCCTCGACATCCGGCTGATCGAAGGGGTTGCAGCCGAGGATCGATCCGATGACGGCGGTGGCGATCTCCCAGCGAAAGACCTCCTGGACGAGATCGAGTCGATCGGCGAGGCGGATGCGCAGGACGGGATGGCCGAGGGTCTCGAGACGCGTGAGCGCCTTCTCTCGCGTGGGCAGCTCGACATCGTCGGCGAGGCCGATGTCCACGAAGACGCGATCGTCGCTCTCCGGCCCGGCGTCGCCCAGAGGCTCGCCCGCGATCGGCACGAGGCCCCGGCCCTGCTTGCCCGTCGACTCGGCGACGAGCTGCTCGATCCAGCCCGAGAAGGAGGCGATCGCCGGCGAGATCGAGAGCGTCAGCTTGTCGCGGCCGAGTCGCGCGAGCGTGCCGAGCGCGAGTCCGAGCGCGACGCCGGGGTTCTGCTCGGGCGGAACGAAGCGCTCGCAGGCCGCGGACATGAGGCGCGCCCGCGCCTGCAGGGCCTCGGCATCGAGCCCCATCGCCTCGGCCGGCAGCAGCCCGAAGGGCGAGAGCGCAGAGAATCGCCCGCCGACGTCGGGCCGCCCGAGAGCGGTGCCCAGGAATCCGAGCTCCTCGGCGCGCGCCTCGAGGACGCTGCCCGGATCCGTGATCGCGACGAAATGCCGGCCCGCGGCCCGCGCCCCGATCCGCTCCGAGAGCCGCGCATGCAGGAGCTCGAAGATCGCGTTGGGCTCGATCGTCGACCCGGACTTCGAGGCGATGACGAAGAGGCAGCGATCGAGCTCCAGTCGAGAGAGGATCGACTCGATCGCGTCGGGCACCGTCGTGTCGATCACCTCGAGCCTGCGAAGCGGCGCTTGGCCGACGCCTGACGCGTGTGGGGCGTCGTCGGCCTGCGCGGCGCCGTCCGCCTGTGCGGCGCCGTCGCCAATCGGCCCGAAGGTCCGTTGCGAGGCGTCTTCGGCGCGTGGCCCGAAGGTCCGTCCGAGCACGTCCGGCCACAGGCTCGAGCCGCCCATTCCGACCACCACGATCGTGTCGGCCGGATGCCGCCGGATCGCCTCGCGCAGGGCGCTCGCGCCGATGGCCTCGTCGGGCGATGCGGCCGGGAGATCCAGCCAGCCCATCCAGCTCGCCTCGTCGGCGTCGGAGAAGATCTCGGCTCTTCGCTCCCAGAGCTTGCGGGTGCGATCTTCCGCCTGCCAGGATCGGGTGGCCTCGGCGACCTCGTCGGCGAGCTCGCCCAGAGCCGCGTGCATGCGCGGGAGCCGGTCTCCGATCAGGCTCTGACGCTTCGTCTCGACCGAGAGCAGCAGCCGCTCGAAGGCCTCCGTGAAGAGCGTGCAGCCCTGCGTGAGCAGGGAGTCGGTGATCGCCTTCAGGGAGATGCCGAGGGCCTCGAGCTCTCCCAGCACCTCGCGGGCCTCGGCGCGCAGCGACTCGGGGTCCCGGCCGAGCGCGTCCCGCGCGATGCCCTCCTCGCGAAAGGCCGCGAGCGTGGCATCGGGCAGGGTGTTCACCGTGTGCTGACCGATCAGACCGTCGACGTAGAGCGTCCGCGGCAGGCTCGGATCCTTCGTGCCGGTGCTGGCCCAGAGCACGCGTTGGGGATGGGCGCCGGCCTCGGCGAGTCGCTGCCACCTCTCGCTCGCCAGGGTCTCGAGGAAGTGGGCGTAGGCGAGCTTCGCG
The DNA here is from genome assembly GCA_964466005.1 of uncultured Spirochaetaceae bacterium. GTDB lineage: Bacteria > Myxococcota_A > UBA9160 > UBA9160 > UBA4427 > UBA4427. The sequence goes on from CAYXLY010000037.1 coordinate 2,352, forward strand.
TTCGCGATCGCCACGCGCGCGTCCAGCGCCTCGAGTCGCGTTCGTCGCGCCGCGTCCGTCTCCTTCCCGAGCCCGCTCGCGATCTCCCGAGCCACCGCGGCATCGATCCGCGAGACGAAGAAGCTCGCCACGCTATTGGCCGAGGCCACGGGCAGGCCCCGCGCGACCCGGGCCTCGAGACCGGCGAGATAGGCCTGATGAACCGCCTCGTAGGCCTCGATCGAGAAGAGGAGCGTCACGTTCACGTTCAGCCCGTCGGCGATCAGGCGTTCGATGGCTGGAATGCCCTCTGGCGTCGCGGGCACCTTGATCATCAGGTTCTCGCGCGACACCGCCCGGGCGAGCCGGTGGGCCTCCTCGATCGTCCCCTCGGTGTCGTTCGCGAGATGGGGCGAGACCTCGAGCGAGACGAAGCCGTCGCGCCCCCCGCTCTCCTCCCAGACCGGACGCAGCACGTCGCAGCCGAGCGCGATGTCGGCCACGGCCAGCCGCTCGAAGACGTCGAGCGCATCGCGTGCGCCCTGGTCGAGCAACGCGCGCGCGGCCGCGTCGTAGTCGCTCGTCCCGGCGATCGCCTTCTCGAAGATCGCGGGATTCGAGGTGACGCCGCGCACGCCCTCCTGCTCGACCCGGCGGCGGAGCTCGCCGGAGAGGATCAGGTCACGGCTGATGTTGTCGAGCCAGATGGACTGGCCGAAGGTGTGGGCTCGATGGATGGGGGAGGGCATGGGGAGTCCTGTCGGCGAACGCCCCGCACCACCGCGAAGCCCCCCCATCATATCGAACGTGGACCGAAGATTGGGTCCGCGGGAGGGCGATTCGGTCGGGATTCATGCGGATGGGGCGGATCTGGGCCTCATACGGCATATCGGTGGTCATGACTCGGGCTACTGCCGAGGGCCCGGGTCGGGATGCGTCCGAAGTAGCATCTCGAGAGCCAGGCCGAGAGCGGGACCCGGTCCGGGAAGAGGCGCTTGCGCAAGACGTCGGCCACCTTCAGCCGACGCGCGATCAGGTCGAGAGCCGCGGCCGGGGGCTCGTCGCGCCGATTCTCCGATCGGCTCTTGATGTAGTTCCTCCAGACCACCCAGATGGCGGCCCGGTAGAGCAGGCCCTGTCGTCGCTTGGAGAAGGCGATCGTCTCCCGCTTGTGGTTCGCGTTGCAGTGTCGCAGGAGGAGATCCGCCAGGTTCACGGGGAAGAGCGGGTTGCGGGTCGTCCGCGAGACCCGGGAGGAGATCGTCTCGTGCTGGAAGGTGCGGTCTGTCAGGCGACGCATGGCTTGGGGATAGGCCGGATGCTCGTCGGAGCGGATGAGCGCCTTCGCTCGGGGTGGCACGATCCGGCGCAGCAGCTCTTCGACCTGCCTGCGCGTGGCCTGGGGGTCGGGTCGTCCATGGAGGGTTTCGAGGATCTGGCGTTTGGCCTTCTGGGAGGGTCTCATCGTGCCGCTTCGGCGGAGCTCGGCGTCGTTGAAGCCGTAGACGAAGTGGGAGACTCCGACGAGGAGGTTCAGGTCCATGGGCCAGTACTGACTGTGCTCGAAGGTGCGGAAGCCGTCGAGCACGAGAGGCTCGCGGGGCGCCTTCCTCGGGCGCAGCGTCTCGTGGAAGAGCAGACAGTGGCGGCCGAGCCGCTCGCCGAGTCGCTGGATGGTGCTGTGCGAGACCTCGAGCTCACGGGCGATCTGCCGCAGGGCGGAGCAGGCGAGGAGTCGCTGGAAGACGGGAGCGAGGAGGTCGGGACGGCGGAGCCAGTAGGAGGTCTCGAAGGTCTGCGAACTGAAGTTCCGACCGCAATGATGACAGACGTACCGCTGGACGCGGCAGGGCTTCTGGCTACGAAAGAAGAACCCCTTCTTCTTGTATCGCCAATGGCCCGGATTCTTTCGGGATTCGCACGTCGGACGCGGACAGAAGGGAGGCGGGCGAGCCGTCGAAGAGGATCCCATGACCCTCCTCTGAGCACGGCTCGTGCCAGAACCAATTAACGGTCCACGTCCGACGTGCTAGGGGATCAGGCGGCTTGGACGGGAATTGATCGGGGCTTGTGCTCTTCGCTCTTCGGCAAGCGCAGCTCAAGCACCCCGTTCTTCATCTTCGCACTGACCCCGGATGCATCCACGCCTTCCGAGATCCGGAACTCGCGGTGATAGCTTCCGAACCGGTACTCGGTGTGGAGGGGTCTCCAGTCGTTGCCCGGCAGCGTGGCGAGCTGGGCGTCGAGCCGGAGCGTGCCTCTCTCGAGATGGACGTTGACGGTGTTCTCGTCGACGCCGGGCAGGTCCGCGAAGACGACGAAGCCGTCCTTCTGCTCGAGGATGTCCACATCGGGTCGGAACACCCATCCGGGTCGGGTGGTCTCCTGCTCGAGGGCCTGCTTCTCCACGGGCTCGAGCTCGGTCTTCTCCTGCTGATCAGCCATGACGATCTCCTCCTGCTCGATGCGCCTGGCATCGAGCGTTTCGATTCGTTGCGTCGGCGCGCTTCGGGTCGCTTCCACTCGCTCACCGGAGGCGTTGCGTCGCTCACCGGAGGTGTTGCGCGGCGTGCCGAGCCGGGTGCACTGGACGTCGGTGCGAAGCGCCCCCTCAGCTCGTGGAGACCGGGATCTCACGGGGCTTCGAGGCCGGGCTTCGCGGGATCCGCAGCATCAGCACGCCATGGCGATGGACGGCCTCCACGTTGTCCTGATCGATCTCGGTCGGGAGCTCGAACGAGCGCCGGAAGCTTCCGACCTGTCGCTCGCGACGGTGGAGGCTCGCGCCCTCCATGCCCTCGTGCTCGGGCTTGCGCTCGCCGCTGATCGTGACGGTCGATCCCTCGAGAGAGACGTGCAGATCCTCGGAGACCACGCCGGGAATCTCGGCCGTCAGGACATAGCCTTCCTCGGTCTCATAGAGATTGACGGGCGGATAGACGCCGCGGGCTCCCTGAGCGAGGGCTCCGGGGCGACCGGGACCGCTGTCCATGCTGCGAAAGAACTCGTCGAGGACCGATGCCCAGGGTGTCGTGGGCCAGGATCGATTCATGTTGATTCGAGCCATGATTTCTACCTCTCGTTTGACGCCCGTCGGTGCGGGCCATCCCGTTTGGACACGCCTTATCTGAGCACTCACCGAAGAGTGTCAAGCGCCGGCCTGCCAGAAAAGTGTGGGGTCGCCGGGGGCGGAGGCTCTGCGGACTTGCGTCCGATTCGCATCTGGATTCCTCTCGGGATCGGGTGTGATGCCTCCGCGCCCGCGTTCGAGGTGGGGTCGAGAGCGTCCGTCGGCTGCGGACGAGCCCCGCGTCGGGCGCCTGCTGAGATGCCCGAAGGCGGGGTCGGGAGCCTCCCCGGACTCGTCCGCCGCCGGGTCAGGGTCCTCCCTGGATGGGGATGCGGCGGGATCTCGAGTGCTCCGCGCGGGGGAGGCGGACGGTGAGCACGCCTCGATCATAGGAAGCGCTGGCGTGCTCGGCGTCGACCTCGCTGGGGAGCGGGATCTGTCGGGTGAAGCGACCGTAGGCCGTCTCGATCAGGTGGTAGCGGGCCTCCTTCTCCTCCCGGTCGACGCGCTTCGTGCCCTGAACGATGAGGAGTGGCCCGTCGACCCGGATCGAGAAGTCGCCCGGTTCCATTCCCGGCGCCTCCACGCGGGCGATGATCTCGTCGTCGGTCTCGGCGACGTTCGAGGCGAGCAGGCCCCAGGACTCCGTCTGTGCTCGGCGACCCGTGGCCGCCACGTCCTTCTCTCCTCTCTGCTGTCGCCCGTCGTCTCTTCCGTCCTCCGATCGGAAACGGGTGAGGGCGGAGGCGCTGCGTCGGCGGAGCCAATCCCATCCCTCGGACATCGACTCGTAGAGGTTGTCGGCCCCGCGTCGGATCGGATCCAGCCATGACATCGCATCCCCTCCTCTCGACGGTCATCCCTGCCGAGATTCGAGACGCGCGGCTCGATGTCAAGTCCGCTCGGACGATTCCCGGACAGGGCGTATCCATGCGGACGTGTTTCACGCGGATGAGTCGGGCCGCCTGTCGAGGGCACTCGCAGGTGTTAGGGCATCGAGCTCTGGAGGACGGAATGTCTCGGGGTCGGGTGCCTCGGAAGCCAGAATGCCTGGATGGCTGAACGCGCGACAGCGCGATGCCGCGGCACCGATGGCCGCTTCGTGGGACAGGGTCGGATGCCTCGGAGGCGATCCGAGTCGAGGGCTCGGAGCCACTGGCTCAGAGTCATCGCTTCAGAGCCAGGGCCTCAGAGGCAGGGCTCTCTAGGAGAGGCCTCAGGGGCGCGGCTCTCTGGGAGCGGCTTCAGGGGCACGGCTCTCTGGGAAAGGCCTCGGGGTCAGAGCTAGGGGAAAGGCCTCGGGGACAGGCCTCGGGATCAGAGCTCGGGGATGGGGCCCGGGATGGGGCCCGGGATGGGGCTCGGGGATGGGGCTCGGGGTCAGAGAGCGTGGAAGGCCTCGAAGTAGCCGGGCCAGGTCTTCGAGACGCAGCCCGGGTCGAGGATGACGACGCCCGGGACGCGGAGGCCGGCGAGGGCGAAGGACATCGCCATGCGGTGGTCGTCGTAGGTCTCGATCTCGGCGCCGCGGAGGGGGCCGGGCTGGATGTGGAGCCAGTCGGGGCCGGCTTCGGCGCGGGCGCCGAGCTTGCGGAGCTCCGTCTCGAGGGCGGCCAGGCGGTCGGTCTCCTTGATCCGGAGGTTGGCGACGTTGCGGATCGTGGTGGGGCCGTCGGCGAAGAGCGCGACGACGGCGTAGGCGAGCACGGCGTCGGGGAAGGCGTTCATGTCGATCTCGCCCAGGCTTCGCAGAGGCGAGCCCGAGCCGACGACCGTGACGGTGTCGTCCTTGCGCTCGATGCGACATCCCATGCGCTCGAGCAGGTCGAGGATCTGGAAGTCGGCCTGGAGCGAGCGCTCGGGGATGCCGGAGACCGAGACGCGGCCGCCGGCGATCGCGGCGGCGCAGAAGGGATAGGCGGCCGAGGAGGCGTCCGGCTCGATCCGGAAGTCGCGGGCTTGATAGGGGCGGCCGGCCTTGACGTGGAGGCGCTCGCCGGGGCGTTCGCCGGGGCGTTGCCCGGGGCGTTGGCCGAGGTGGGGGCTGCCCGGGGCGTCGCGGCGCCATTCGACCTCGGCGCCGAACTCGCGCATCACGGCGATCGTGAGGTCGATGTAGGGGCGGGAGACGATCGTGTCCTCGGCGAAGGAGAGCACGACGTCGCGCTCGGCATAAGGCGCCGCCTGGATCACCGCCGAGACGTATTGGCTCGAGCGGCGGGCGTCGATGCGCGCGGCGCCGCCGGGCAGGCCGCCGCCCTCGACGCGCACCGGGGGACAGCTCGCCGCACCCTCGATCGTGAGGCCCGCGCCCAGCGCGCGAAGGGTCGTCACGAGGTCCGAGATCGGGCGCTCGCGCATGCGGGCGTTGCCGTCGATCACGATCGGGCCCGGGGCGAGGGTGAGGGCGGCGCAGAGGAAGCGGGCGGTCGTGCCGGAGTTGCCACAATCGAGCGGGTGTCCCGGGACCTCGAAGCGGCCGCCGTGGCCCGTCACGCGCCAGACCCGCTCCTCGGACGGGCCGGCCGCGGTCTCCGTCTCCAGCCCGATCCCGAGAGCGTGGAGGGCGGCCCGCATGACGGTCGTGTCGTCGCTCTCGAGGCCGCCCCGCAGGAGGCTTTCGCCGTCGGCGAGGGCTGCGAGAAGCAGGGCGCGATTGGTGATGCTCTTGCTGCCGGGCACGCTGAGGCGGCCGTCGAGGGGGCCCCGGGTCTTGATCGGAAGTCGGGCAGGCAGCGGCGGCCGAGCCATGGAAGATCTCCGATCAGCGGGTGGAGGCAGCGGAGGGGCGTCGATCCCGGATCGTCGCATCGTCGCATCGTCGCGGAGTGCATCGTTTCGGGGACGTTCTGGCGGAGCACGTTAGCACGCGACCCGCGTCCGCCCCGCCTCCCGTTGACACTCCAGAAGCCCTCCGCCACACTCCGCCCTCGGTTTGTTTCCATAAGATTGTCGAAGGGTTAGCCGTCGAGGGCTCTGTCGATGGGCCCTTCCGGGCCGCGGCGAAGCGAGAGCGCGCCGGAGACGGCGCAGCCGCTCGACCCGCTCGACCGACCCGCGACGATCCTTCCCTCCCTGGCGTCGCTCCCTGAGGACCTGCGCGGGCGGGGTGGATCGTCCGACGATCTGGGCCCGTCTGCGCTCGGAGCGGGCGCGAGGCCAGAGCCGGATGGGCGGGCTCGGACGGCCGAGCTCGCGAGTGTCTGGCGGCCGCGACCGTGGGACCGTGGGCGTGGGACGGTCGGGGGCGCGGGCACGGGACGGCTGGGCTCGCGCGTGTCGGGCGGCCGGGATCGCGAGTGAGGACACCGAGTGGCCGGACTCGCGTGCGCGATGTCGCGGGGCGGACGCGCTCGAGCCCGAGCCTCGGGCACGAGCCGCATCGAGCGGCACGACGCGCACGAGCCGAAGAAGACGACGAAGCCGAAGACGAACCCGAACGAGTCATGGAGAGAGCGCAGGTGCCGAAGATCCTCGTTTCCGATTCCCTCGCCGAGCAAGGCGTCACCGTTCTCGAGCAGGCCGCGGGCCTCGAGGTCCTGAACAAGCCGGGATGCTCGCCCGACGAGCTGCTGGAGCTCGTCGCCGACGTGGAAGGCCTGGTCATCCGGTCGGGCACCAAGGTGACGGCCGACGTGCTGGCGGCGGCGCCGAAGCTGCGCGTGGTCGGCCGGGCGGGCATCGGGGTCGACAACGTCGACGTGGCGGCGGCGACCGCTCGCGGCGTCGTCGTCGTGAACACGCCCGAGGGCAACAACATCACGACGGCCGAGCATGCGATCGCGCTCATGGTCTCGCTGGCCCGACGCATTCCCCAGGCCACGGCCTCGATGAAGGCGGGCAAGTGGGAGAAGAAGAAGTTCCAGGGCATGGAGCTCTTCAACCGCACGCTCGGCGTGCTCGGCGCCGGCAACATCGGCCGCTTCGTCGTGTCGCGGGCGAAGGGGCTCGGGATGAACGTGATCGTCCACGATCCCTACCTGACGGCGGAGGCCGCGGCGCGCCTCGAGGTCGAGCGGGTGAGCCTCGACGAGATGATGAGCCGCGCGGACATCGTGACGGTCCACGTTCCCAAGACCAAGGAGACGACGGGCATCATCGGCAAGAAGGCGCTCGGCATGGCCAAGCCCGGGCTCTTCGTCATCAACGCCGCGCGCGGCGGCATCGTCGACGAGGAGGCGCTGCTCGAGGCGCTCGAGTCCGGCCAGGTCGCGGGCGCCGGGCTCGACGTGTTCGTGACGGAGCCGCCCGCCGAGGACCACCCGCTGGTCTCGCATCCGAACGTGATCTGCACGCCGCATCTCGGCGCCTCGACCGATCAGGCCCAGATCAACGTCGCGATCGCCGTCGCCGAGCAGGTGCGCGACTTCGTCTTGAAGGGGATCGTGCGCAACGCCATCAACGTGCCCTCGGTCTCCCCCGAGCAGATGGCCCAGGTGGGCCCCTACCTCGAGCTCGCCGAGAAGCTCGGCTCCTTCCAGGGACAGCTCGCCCAGGGCCGCGTCGATCAGGTCGAGGTCGAGTACTCGGGCGAGATCGCCGAGCTGAAGGTCGCGCCGATCACCATCGCCGTCCTGAAGGGCATCCTCGGCTCCGTGAAGGAGGGCGTGAACCTCGTGAACGCCTCGCACGTGGCGCAGGAGATGGGCATCAAGGTCATCGAGTCGAAGGCCGCGCGCGCGCAGGACTTCGCCAGCGCCGTCACCGTGAAGGTGAAGGGCACCGTCGAGCGGCTCGTCGCGGGAGCGATCTTCCACGGCAGCCAGCCGCGGATCGTGCGGATCGACGACTTCATGCTCGAGGCGATCCCCGAGAGCTGGACGCTGCTGATCCACAACCACGATCAGAGTGGAGTCGTCGGCAACGTGGGCACCATCCTCGGCAACGCCGGCATCAACATCTCTCGCATGCAGCTCGCCCTCCTCGAGGAGCGGGGCGAGGCCTGCATGCTCGTCAACGTCGATCAGGATCCGGGCGAAGAGGTCCTCGCCGCGCTGCGAGACGCGCCCAGCATGATCGCCGTCCAACTCGTGGAGCTCTAGTGCCATGTCCACCGTCGTCGCGGTCGGCGCCCAGTGGGGTGACGAAGGCAAAGGCAAGATCGTCGATTGGCTCGGCCCCCAGGCAGACCTCGTCGCCCGCTTCCAGGGCGGCAACAACGCCGGCCATACGCTGGTGGTCGACGGCGAGACGACGATCCTGCACGTGGTCCCGTCGGGCATCCTGCACGACGGCTCGGTGAACCTGATCGGGCCGGGCGTCGTCGTCGATCCCGGGATCCTGCTCGAGGAGATCGGCAAGCTCGAGGAGCGGGGCATCCTGAAGGACCCCTCGCGGCTGCGCGTCTCGGGTCGGGCCCATGTGATCCTCTCCTGGCATCGCGCGCTCGACGCCGCGCGTGAGAGCGCCGCGGGCAAGGACAAGATCGGCACGACCGGTCGCGGGATCGGTCCGGCCTACGAGGACAAGGTCGCGCGACGCGGCATCCGGGTGGCGGACCTGCGACTGACGGACACGCTGCGCGACAAGCTCGCGGTGCTCGCCGAGCACAAGAACTTCGAGCTCACGCGGATGCATTCGGGCGAGGCCATCGACGTCGACGCGCTGCTCGAGGAATGCCTCGAGTGGGGCCGTCGCCTCGAGCCCTACATCGATCACACGGGGCAGATCCTCGACCGCTCGCTGCGCGCCGGCAAGAACATCCTCTTCGAGGGCGCCCAGGGCACCTTCCTCGACATCGACCACGGGACCTACCCCTTCGTGACGTCGTCGAACTGCGTGGCCGGCGCGGTCTGCACCGGAAGCGGCATCGGGCCGACGAAGATCGACCGGGTCATCGGGATCACGAAGGCCTACACGACCCGGGTCGGCTCGGGTCCCTTCCCGACCGAGCTCGAGGACGAGATGGGCGAGGCCCTGCGCGAGGCGGGGGCCGAGTTCGGCGCGACCACCGGCCGGCCGCGGCGCTGCGGCTGGCTCGACGCCGTCCTGCTGCGCGAGGCCGTCACGGTGAACGGGCTCACCGATCTCGCCATCAACAAGCTCGACATCCTCTCGGGCTTCGACGAGCTGAAGATCTGCACGGCCTACGAGATCGACGGAAAGGTGACCGAGAACTTCCCGATGACGCTCGAGGAGACGGTGCGCGCGAAGCCCGTCTACGAGACGCTGCCGGGATGGAAGGAGGACGTTCGCGGAACGACCTCCATCGAGCAGTTCCCCGACAACGCCCGGCGCTACATCGAGCGGATCGAGACGCTGACCGAGACGCCGGCGGCGCTGCTCTCGGTCGGGCCCGGCCGCGAGGAGACGATCATCGTGCGGGAGCTCTTCGGCTGATCGCGGGTCGGCTGATCGAGGGCGGGCCGATCGCGAGTGGGCTGATTGCGTGCAGCCGCCTTTTCCCGCACGTTCTGACCTTCCTCCCGCCGAGGCGTCCGAGCGTTGCGCCGGCGGACCGATCCGGAGTCGATCCCTCATGCCGGCACGTCGCAAGCTGCTCGTGGGCGCCTGGAAGGCCTACCTGAATCACGCCGAGGCGCTCGAGCTCGCTCGGGCGCTGCCGAAGGCGCTCGAGGAGCGCGGCGACGCGCTCGACTTCGAGGTCGGCGTCTGCCCCTCCTCTATCTCGATCGCGGCGGTGCGCGAGATCGTCGCCGACTCGCCGATCGAGGTCGGGGCCCAGGGCCTCTACTGGGAGAGCGAGAACGGCGCCTTCACGGGCCAGATCACGGCCGAGCAGCTCGCGGAGCTCGGCTGCTCCCTGGTCATCCTCGGTCATTCGGAGATGCGGGCGCTCGGCGAGACCGACGAGAACGTGAACCGGCGCGTCCGCGTCGCACTCGAGCGATCGCTCACGCCCATCGTCTGCGTCGGCGAGTCGAAGACCGAGCGCGAGAGCGGCGCCGCCGGTCGAGAGCCCTTCGACGGCGGCGAGCACCTGCTCGGTCACTCTCGACTCGGCGGCGCCGCTCTCGCGCAGGTCGCGGGCCTCGTCTTCGCCTACGAGCCCATCTGGGCGATCAAGTCCCGCGACAATCCCGAGGCCGTCCCGGCCACGCCCGAGCAGGCCGCCGCCATGCATCGCGTGATCCGCGACGCGCTCGCCGGGCGCTTCGACGCCTCCGACGCCTCCGACACCTCCGAGACCCCGACGAGCGAGCAGGTGCGCGTGCTCTACGGCGGCAGCGTGGGGCCGGAGAACGCGGCGGAGTTCGCTGCGCAGAGCGAGGTCGACGGCATGCTCGTGGGCTCGGCCAGCGTGAAGGTCGAGAAGTTCGTCGGGATCCTGGACGCGCTCGCCCGAACGGACTGACCCGAACGGACTAACCCGAACGGACTGACCCGAACGGACTGATGCGAGCCGACTGGCGCGAACGGACTGAGTCGAGCCGACCAACACGAATCGACCAACCCGAATCGACTGACCCGAATCGACCAACCCGAACGAACGACCCGGCCGCGACCGAAGACGAGCCGGAGAGGATCCCCGATGACCACGCCTTCGACCCTGCCCGCAGCCCATGGCGCCGAGACCACGGCCGAGGAGGTCGCGCGGGACATCGACCTGAGCGGCCAGACCGTCTTGATCACGGGTGCGTCCGCCGGAATCGGAGTCGAGACGGCGCGGGTGCTGGCCTCGCGCGGTGCGCGGATCATCGGTGCCGTTCGCGATCTCGAGAAGGGCCGGCGCGCCGCCGAGGAGATCCGCGAGCGCGTGCCCGGGGCCGAGATCGAGACGGTCGAGCTCGATCTCTCCGATCTCGAGTCGGTGCGCCGGGGCGCCGACGAGATCGGCGGCCGCTTCCCGCGCATCGACCGCCTGATCCTGAACGCCGGCGTCATGGCCTGTCCGCTCGGACGCACGAAGGAAGGGCTCGACACGCAGCTCGGCACCAATCATCTCGGCCACTTCGTGCTGACCGCCCGCCTGATGGAGAACGTTCTCGCCGCCGCGCCCGCGCGCGTCGTGACGCTCTCGAGCGGGGGCCATCGCCTGTCGCCGCTGCGCTTCGAGGACCCCTTCTTCGAGAAGGAGCCCTACGACAAGTTCGTGGCCTACGGCCAGGCGAAGACCGCCAACGTCCTGTTCAGCGTCGCCCTCGACGCGCGCTTCCGTGATCGCGGCGTGCGTGCCTTCGCCGTCCATCCCGGCGCCATCCACACCGAGCTGGGCCGCCACATGACGGGCGACGACTTCAAGGCCTTCCTGAAGGATCGGCCCCAGGCCGAGCCCATGAAGTTCAAGAGCCTCGAGCAGGGCGCCGCGACGACCGTCTGGGCCGCGACCGCGCCGGAGCTCGATGGGGTCGGCGGGGTCTATTGCGAGGACTGCGGGATCGCCTCGCCGATCGAGAGCCCCGACTCGAGCGTGGGCGTCATGGCCTGGGCCCTCGACCGCGACGCAGCGGAGCGCCTCTGGACGCTCAGCGAGCAGTGGTCGGGCGAGCGCTTTCCGAGCTGAGGAAGCGGCTGCGTCCGACGGCGACGTGGCCGCCGTCGGACGCTGGCGCGGAGCGCTCGTCGTTCATCGGGGGTTCACCCGGTCGCGGGTTCGGTCGATAGGCTCAGCGGCCGTGGGCGAGTCGGCGCCGGGGCGGGTGCGAGCAGGTAGCCGGGTAGCCGGGTAGCCAGGTAGCCAGGTAGCCAGATAGCCAGGTAGAGGGGAGGAGGCGAACGTGGCCGGATCGATCCGGGTCTTCTCGGGCAATCTCTGGTGGGGTCGGGCGGACTCCGAGGGTCTGGTCGAGCTGATCCGACGGCATCGCGTCGACGTCTTCGCGGCGCAGGAGCTGGGCTTCGAGAACGCCGAGGCGATCTCGAGCGAGCTGCCCCATGGAATCCTGGATCCCCACGACCTCTATCTGGGCATGGGGATCGCGGCGCGCCGGCCGATCCGGACCGAGCGCATCCCGATGCCGCATCGCGACGCGCGGCGAGCCGTGCTCGAGCCGGCCGACTGGACGGGGCTCGAGCGAGCGCTCTGTCTCGTGAACGTCCACTTCCAGGCGCCCCACGCCCTGCGTCCCTTTCCCTCGTTCTGGCTGCGCCGTCGCCAGGTCCGGGCGCTCGAGAGCTTCCTGGCCGCCCACCCGAGCGACGCGCGCTGCGTGGTCGGCGACTACAACTCGACCCCGGGCTGGCCCCTCTATCATCGGATGCGTCGGGGCTTCGAGGACGCCGCCCTGTGCTCCGCGCGCCGCGAGGGCCGCTCGGCGAGCCCGACCTGGGGGCCGCGTCCGGGCGCGAGGCGTCTGCTGCGCATCGACCACGCCCTCGTGCAGGGCCTCGAGGTCGAGCGCTTCCAGGTCGTCGAGATCCCGGGCAGCGATCACTCGGGCCTCCTCTTCGAGTGCGCGCCCGCGATGGCGCTCGCCCACCCGCCCGAGGTCGGGCGCGACCGCGCAGAGGCGGGCGAGGCCAGGGTCGGCTGAAGCCGGACGGGACCGGGACCGGGACCGGGACCGGCTGAGGGCGGACGCGGCCGGGGCCAGCCGAGGCCGGACCGGAGACAGAGCGAGCCCGAACAGAGACCAAGATGAGGTCGGAAGCCCTCGCCCGTCGGCGCATGAATCCGCGTTCGGACGCACGAGGCCTGCGTCCTCGGTACGCTTCCTGCTTCCACTCGGGGGAGGAGGCTTCATCATCATGCGCAAAGCCCTGATCGCGATCGCCGTGGTCCTGCTCTTGCTGGTCGGCATCGTCGTCTACGCATTCATGAACGTGAATCAGATCCTGGCCGACAATCGCGAGCGGCTGGCCGGCATGGCGAGCGACGCGGTCGGCCGCGAGGTCGACTTCGAGAGCGCCGAGGTCGCCTTCTCGCGGGGGCTGGCGGTGCGCGTCCAGGGACTCGAGATCGCCGAGGATCCCCGCTTCGGCGAGGGCGCCTTCGTGGAGCTCGAGTCGGCCTTCATCGGCGTGCGGATCTGGCCGGCGCTCTTCGGGGAGATCGAGGTGAGCGGCGTGCGGCTCGTGGGGCCGGTGATCCATGTCGTCTCGACGGCCGAGGGCTTCAACTTCGAGACGATCGGCGGCGAGGCGGCCGAGCCCCCGCCCGAGGCCGAGCCGCCGCCGGACGCGGGCGAGCCGCTGGCGCTCGTCATCGCCTCCTTCGAGATCGACGAGGGCCTCGTCACCTACGAGGACCGGACGGCGAGCCCCCCCATGCGGCTCACGATCGACCAGCTCGAGAGCTCGGGGAGCGATCTGTCGCTCGAGGGGCCCGTCGCACTCTCGTTCTCGGGACGTCTGCACGAGACCGGAGCGCCGACCGACGGCACGGCCCCGATGACGCCCTTCGAGGGGCGGGTCGAGCTCGCCGACCTGGCGGCGCCCAGCGGAACGTTCCGGCTCGAGAGCCCGGTCGTCTATCCCTCGATCGTCGGCGCCGGGATCGTGGAGGATCCGCTGGGCGACCGGCTGAACGATCTCGACCTGCGGGTCGAGCTGCCTGCGAAGGCCGAGCAGGAGGGCTATCCGGTCTCGCTCGCGTCGGCCTCGGGCCGCCTCTCCGACCTCGACTATCAGAACCTCGACATCGCGATCCGCTACCAGGGCAACACGCTCGACCTCGAGCGCGTCCTCGTCGACATCGCCGACGGCAACGTCTCGCTGACGGGCCGCATGGAGCTCGGGGCGGAGGGAGAGCCCTCGCCCTTCGAGCTCGATCTCGACCTGCGCCAGCTCGACTCCGGCCAGCTGGCGGCCCCGCTCCTCGGCATCGCTCCGGGGCTGCTCTCGGGCCGCATCGGCGGCGACCTCACGCTGGCCGGCCCGAGCCTCGAGTGGGAGACCCTCCAGCAAACGCTCTCGGGCGCCCTCTCGCTCGAGATGAAGGAGGGCGCGCTCGAGAACGTGAACCTGCTCGACACGCTCGTCGACCAGATGGTCTCCGATCCCGGCCTCGGCCAGCTCGTGGCCTCCTCGATCCGGGAGTCCGCGCCCGATGCGCTCTCCGGCAACCGGACCGAGATCCAGAACCTCGACCTCGGGTTCCAGATCGAGGACGGCGTCCTGATCAGCGACGACGTCGAGATGCAGACGGGCGAGTTCGCGCTCTCCTTCGCCGGCCAGGTCGGGCTCGGCGGAGACGTCTCGGGCGAGGGCGAGCTCGCCCTCTCGGAGTCGCTCTCGAGCCAGCTCGTCCGGAAGACCGACGCGCTCTCGGCGCTCCAGGGCGAGAGCGGCCGCGTCTCGATCCCGCTCCGGATCGGCGGCACGGCCAGCGCCATGAGCGTCCGCCCCGACCTCACCGGCCTCGCCTCGGCCGCCAAGCGCGAGCTGCGCGACAAGGCCGCCGGCGAGATCGCCGACCGCATCTTCGGGAAGCGATCGAAGAAGGACGAGGCCTCGGAAGGCGAGGAGGGCGCCCCGCCCTCGGACCGCGAGGCCGCCGAGGGGCTGCTGAAGAAGGGACTCGGCCGGCTCCTCGGGGAGTAG
>CAYXLY010000038.1:0-16830 GCA_964466005.1 uncultured Spirochaetaceae bacterium
CGCCCGGGCGGCTCCGGCGAGCCGGCTGGATCGCAGGGCGAGCCGGCGCCGCTCCCGGAGCACCGGACGAGCTCGAGGCGGGGGACGATCTCGAGCGCTGAGCCGAACGCCGAGCGACCCGACGAGCGGGTCGAGGCGGAGCCGAGCGTCCGGGTCGAGGCGGAGCCGATCGAGCGTGTCGAGGGAGGCAGTTCCGGACGCGATGCGGCGGAGATCCGCCGAGGCTGGCGCGAGAGCCTCGCGCGATCCCGCGAGGCTCTTCGGGAAGGCAGGTCGGCCCCCTGTGAGGCGATCGCCGGATGGTCCCTGCCCGATCGCCGGATCGCGACCCTCGCCGAGCCCGGACAGACGGGTGGGGAGGTCGCCGCGTCGACCGGCTTCTCGATCCGGCGCGTCTCCTCGCAGCGCGGCGTCGAGCCCGCTCCGGAGGAGGCACCGGCTCCGACGATCCGCAGGCTGCCTGGAGCGACGCTCGCCTTCTTCGAGCGGCCGCGTCCCGAGGAGCGATCCGGCTGGCAGCCCGTCTGGGTCGAGACCGGGACGCGCCGTCCCTTCGCGCTCGAGCGGACTGTGGGCGCGGGGCGAGTGGTCGTCGTCGCCGACGCCCGTGTGCTGACCAACGGCCGGCTGGCTGCGCTCGATGCCGCGCCCTTCGCCTTCGACTGGATCGAGCGCGCCGGAGCGCCGTGGATCGACGAGCACACGCATGGCGTCGTGCCCGAGTCCGGGACCTTTCGCTACCTCGTGCGCTCGCCCGCCCGGACCGTGGGCATCGGTCTGCTGGTGCTGGGCGGGCTGCTCGTCTGGCGCGGACAGGCCTGGCCCGTCCGCGACGTGGAAGAGGTCGATCCGGAGTCGCCCACGCTCTCGACCTTCGTCGACTCCGTGGCCTGGCTCTACTCGGGCAGTCGCGATCTCGATCGGGTCTTCGAGCGCTACCGTGCAGTCTCCCTGGAGCGGATCCGACGCGCACTCGGGCTCGCTCCGGAGACTCCGGCCGAGATCGTCCTCGCGAGCCTTCGCGCGCGGGCGCCGAGCTGGCCGGCGCTCCGGGAGACCGGACTTCGCGACCTGCGGGCTCCGGGCAGGGCGATCGCGAGTGACGCGGAGCTCTTGCGGGCGACGGCTCGTCTGGATGCGCTGGTCGAGGCGGTCCGCGCGGGCCGCGATCCCTCGCACCCGCCGCAGGGGGCGTGACGGAGAGCGGGCGGGGCAGGGCGGGAGCGGTTCCGGAGGCTGGAGGACCGGCTCGAAGGGCCGGAAGCGAGACCGGAATGAATGCCGGAAGAGGAGGCGAGCTTGAGAGAGGGAGCCGAGAGCGAGGAGGACGGGACACACCGATCCACGGAGGCGTCCCGCGAGGCCCCCTTCGTGGCCGATCGCTGGGGGGCCGTCCGGGAGGCCGTCGGTCGCGTCGTGATCGGTCAGGAGGCCGTGCTCCGTCAGGCCTTCATCACCCTGCTCGTCGGCGGCCACAGCCTGGTCGAGGGCGTACCCGGAGTAGCGAAGACCCTGCTCGTCCGGACGCTGGCGAGCGCGATCCAGCTTCGCTTCGGTCGCATCCAGTTCACGCCCGATCTGATGCCGAGCGACATCCTGGGGACGTCGATCCTCGACTCGGGCGCGATGGACTTCCGATTCCGGCAGGGGCCGATCTTCACGGAGCTGCTGCTCGCCGACGAGATCAACCGGGCGCCGGCCAAGACGCAGTCGGCCCTGCTCGAGGCGATGCAGGAGCGGACGGTGACGGTGGACGGCGAGCGCCATGGGTTGAGCGGGTTCTTCACGGTCTTCGCGACCCAGAACCCGGTCGAGCAGGAGGGAACCTATCCGCTGCCGGAGGCGGAGCTCGATCGCTTCCTCTTCAAGATCCTCGTCTCCTACCCGGACGAGGCGGAGGAGCGCGCGATGCTCCGTCGTCATCACGACGAGGGCGCGAGCCCGCCGACCGCCTCGCCGGTGCTTCGGCCGGAGGAGATCGTCCGGGCGCGCGAGATCGTGCGGGCCGCGACGGTGAGCGACGAGGTGCTCGGCTACGTGGCCGAGCTGATCCGGGCGACGCGGACGGACTTCCAGTACGGCCTCGGGGCCTCGCCGCGCGCCGGCGTGCTGCTGCTGCGGGCGGCGAAGGCGCAGGCGGTGCTCGAGGGGCGGGCGTACGTGCTGCCCGAGGACGTTCAGGAGATGTGGCCGGCGGTGCTGCGCCATCGGGTGATCCTCGATCCGGCGCTCGAGGTCGAGGGCCAGACGGCCGACGCGGCCCTCGAGCGGACGCTGCGGAGTGTGACGGTGCCGCGATGAGCGCGGAGTCGAGGCCGAGGCTCTCGCCGGATCTCGCGCTCCTGCGCTGGACCTCGATCTGGCTGGCCGGGGCCGTCCTCTCCGTGCCGGCTGCCGGACTGCGTCCGCTCGTGATCGCCTCGGGGGGGCTGCTGATCGCGCTCGTGCTCGCCGACCTCTTTCTGGCGGCGCGGGAGAAGCCGATCGGTCTCGAACGGATCGCTCCGGAGGCGGGCGCTCGGGAGAAGGCCGTCGAGATCGCCATCGCCGTACACAACCCGCTCTCCCGAATGATCGAGGTCGAGATCCGGGAGTCGGTGCCCCGGGACCTGGTCGAGCCGGAGCCGGGCTGGCGCTCCGTCGGAGTCGAGGCCGGGCACCGACGCTCGCTCCGTTATCACGTTCGGCCCCGGGTGCGTGGTCGCCGGGTCTGGGGACCGGTGGTGGCGCAGGTCCGCTCTCCGCTGGGGCTCCTTCGGAGGCGGCAGACGACCGGGGCGGGCATGTCGATCCGGGTCGCTCCCGAGACCGAGCGCTTCCTGCGCCCCGAGGCCCTCGATCCCAGGACGGTCCTGGCCTCGCTCGGGGTGCGGCCCCGGCGCCGTCGAGGGGACGGACTGGAGCTCGACAGCCTTCGCGAGTACGTGATCGGCGACGAGCCGCGCCGGATCGACTGGCGGGCGACCGCACGCCGGGGCCGTCCGATCGTGCGGACCCATCGACACGAGGAGAGTCGCACCGTCCTGCTGGCGGTCGACGCCAGTCGTTTGATGGGGACGCGCGCGCCCCTGTCTGGCACATCGGGGCCGGGCGCATCGGGCTCGACGCCCGAGTCGACTTTCGCGCCCACGAAGCTCGACTCGGCGATCGACGCCGCTCTGGCCCTGGCCTTCGCGGGGCTCGCGGCCGGCGACCGCGTGGGGCTCCTGGTCTTCGACCGCGACGTTCGGGGACGGATCACGCCCATGGCTCATCGCGCCAGCCTCGGCCTCTTCGTCGAGGCGCTCTCCGACGTCCAGCCCCGCAACGTCGAGGCCGACTATCGTCGCCTCTCGCGAGCCCTGCTGGAGCGTCCGCGAAAGCGCGCCCTGGTCGTCGTGTGGACGGACTTCCTGGAGGTCGACGAGGAGGAGATGATCGCGCCGATGGCCTTGCTGGCGCGGCGACACGAGGTGATCTTCGTCGCCCTGCGCGAGCCGATCCTCGCCTCGCTCGAGGCGCCCGCGGTGGGGGGCCCTGCTCTGCGGGGTCGGGACGACCGGCGCGAAGATCGACACGAAGATCGACGCGATCGCCGACGGGGAGGCCCGCGCGGCGAGCGGGAGAGGCTGCTCCCGATCCACCGCCGGATCGCGCTGGCGGACCTGCTCCGCGAGCGTGAGAGACGTCTCGTCGCGTTACGGCGGCGCGGGCTCTCGGTGCTCGACGTGCTGCCTTCCCAGGCGACCGCAGCGACGCTGAACCGCTTCCTGGAGCTGCGCTACGGCAGGGGCTGAGGGTCGAGCCGGGGCGGCCGCGTCGACCGGCGCGGATGCGAGGGCTCGACGAGCTCGTCGATCCACTCCTCGCCCGATGCGCTTCGGGAGCGGGGGCGTCGCCCGAGCAGGAGCCCGAAGCCGATCAGCAGCGCGCCGCCGAGACCGGCCACGCCGAGTCGGGGCAGCGTCCCGAGCGCCGACTCGCGCACGAAGCTCTCCAGCCAGGCCGCGGCGAAGAAGAGCGGGAGGCTCGCGAGCACGAGTGCGAGCGCGTCCGGCCCGGCCCGACGCAAGGCCTCGCCGCGCCGAAGCCGGCCGGGCATCGCGACGGCGCGGCCGAGCGCCAGGCCTCCGGCGCAGCAGAGGTTGATCGCGGTCAGCTCCGGGATGCCGTGCGGCAGGATCCAGGCGAGAAAGGACAGCGCCTGCTCGCCCGGCAGGAAGAGCGCGGCGAGGGTCCCGATCATCATCCCGTTGTAGAGCTGCAGCAGGAGTGTCGGCAGCCCGACCAGCACGCCGCTGGCGAAGGCGAGCAGCCCGACCCGCGTGTTATGCGAGAAGAGATACGAGCCGAAGAGGGCGTTGGCCGCCGCCGGCTTCGACTCGCGCTCGAAGAAGAGCGCCCGGGCCTCGGGCGAGCGGTAGAGAGCGTCGATCCGCTCGACGTCATAGCCGAGCTGGGTCGGCATCAAGGCGTAGAGGGCGTCGGGATCGCGCTGGACGAGGCTGAAGCCCAGGAGCGCGCCCGTGATCAGGATGGCCCACGCGATCCGACGGAGATCGCGCGTCCGGCGCAGGGCCTCGAGGAAGAGGGGCACCCGGGTCGTGTCCCCGCGCCGTCCTCGTCGCGCGGCCCCGGAGTAGAGCAGTCCGTGAGCCCGCACGCAGAGCGCGTTCAGATGGGCGATCCGGTCGCGATCGTCGCCGCGATCCCGCAGGCGCGCGAGTCGGGCGCTCTGCCCTCGATAGAGACGGGCGATGCGGCGGAGATCGTCGAAGGCGGCGGCGCGCAGGCCGGAGGCCTCGGCCTCGTCGAGGAGTCGGGCGAGCTCCTCGGAGGGGCTCTCGTTCCGCGCGATCGGCTCGCTGCGCATCGGATCCGACATCCCGTCGCTCCTTCCGGAGGCGCATCCGCGCGCCCCGGTCTAAGGTAGGTCGCATGGCAGGAGCCGGCGATCGGACGCGTGCCTCGAGGTCGGGCGTCTCCGTCGAGGGGAGCGCCGCGGCAACGAAGCTCGAGAGGAGCGCAGGCCGGAGAGCGAATGCCTTCGGGCCGTCGCAGCCGCTCCACTCGCCCGAGCAGGTGGAGCTCGAGCTCGAGATCGCCGGACCCGTCAGCCGGGCCTTCGCGTTCGGCATCGACTATGCGCTGATCCTGATCCTGACGGCGAGCGCCTTCCTGCTGCTCGTCGCGGGGCTCCAGCAGGCCTTTACCTGGGTCTCCGACTTCGCCTTCCTCAGGGAGCTCTTCGAGCGGCTCGCGGAGTGGCTCACGGGATCGGGAGCGGAGCCGGCGCGCGAGGGCTCCGGACTCTGGGCGATCGCCGTCTCGGCCACGGTCTGGCTGCTTCTCGACCTCTTTCTCACGACCGTCTACTTCCTGTGCTTCGAGACCCTCTGGCGCGGACGGACGCCGGGCAAGCGGCTGACGCATCTGCGTGTCGTCCGGGAGGACGGCCTGCATCCGGGCTGGAGCGAGTCGCTGATGCGGAACCTGCTGCGCCCGGTCGATGCCCTGCCGACGGGCTATCTGGTGGGCGCGCTGGCGATCTTCTTCTCGTCCAGGGGACAGCGGCTGGGTGATCTCGTCGCGGGGACGCTGGTGGTGCGGGACCGGGACGGAGACGCTTCGGGGGTCCCCGAGATCGAGACGCTCGATCGGGAGGTGGAGACGGGCTTCCGCTTCAGTCGGGAGGAGCTCGCGGCCGTCGGCGAGGTGGAACGTCGGCTGATCCGCCGGACCCTGCGGCGGACCGAGACGCTCTCGCCCCGGGCCTCGGCGCCCCTGCTCGATCGCGCCGTCTCCGCCCTGACGCAGCGGATCGGACGGGAGGATCCGGTCGCCGGCAGCTCGCGTCGCGACTTTCTCGTGGCCCTGCTCCAGGCTGCCGAGCGGCTGCGTTAGCCGCCTCTCGTGGGGCCCGTGGGAGAGCGGGGCCGCCAGGAGCCGGGGGCGCACCCGATGGTCCCCGCAGGCGCCAAGAGCCCTCGTCCGACCCGGCCGGGAATCTTCACCGCCCCTGCCTCCACTTTGCGCGCGATCTGCCGATAAGCCGACAGGGCCTCCACGTCGGTGGGGGGCGAATTACGGAGAGGAATGCATGGCGCAGCCCGTCCAGACGCTCGGACTCCGCGCCGGGCCGGGCAGTCGCTCGATCGCCACGACCCTGCTCGAGATGCTGGCCGTGCGCGCTCGCTCGGTCGATCGGGATCGCGCGATCCGCGCTCTCGCCCTCGGCGAAGGCGGGCTGGCGAGCGCACCGGCCTGGCTGAGCGAGGACGCGATCGGTCGGATGTTCGAGGCCGCGCGGGTCGAGAAGACGCTCGGACGGACGATCGGGCACAGGCTGGTCGAGCCGGACGCGACCGGATTGCTGCTCTACGGGCTCGGTCTCGCCACGCCGGAGAAGGCCTATCGCCGGATCCAGGCCCTGCTTCCACGCGAGGCGCGGACCGCCCGTTGGTCGATCGACGAGATCCGCGACGGCACGGCCAGCCTCTCCTTCCGGTCCTCCGAGGCCACGACGCGCCAGGGGATGGGGAGCGAGGCCCTCTGTGCGATGCGCACGGGCATGCTCGAAGGCATTCCGGGTCTCTACGGGCTGCTCCCGGCGCGCGTGCAGGAGACGGAGTGCCAGGCGCGGGGAGCGAGCCGTTGCGTCTATCGGATCGTCTGGCAGCGGGAGGTGCGGGACGGCCTCGTCGGCGGCCTCGCGCTGGGCGCGGGCATGGGCGCGGGCCTCTTGACCGCGAGCCTGTGGCTGGCTCCAGTCGCCTTGTCGATCCCGACGAGCCTGGTCGGTGCCGCCGTCGCGCTGGCCCTCGCGGCGTCGATCGGGCGTTGCCGGGATCTCACCCGCCAGCTCCAGGCCGTCGCCGGATCGCGCCGGGGACAGCTGGCGCTGCTCGATCAGGCCGACGACCTGCTCGCCTCCAAGATCGATGCGATCGCGCGGGTCGAGGCGAAGCTCGACGAGAGCGGTCCGCTGGATCGCGGCGGCCGGACGGAGGGGTCGGGGCGCGGCGCCTCCGAGCCGAACGCGGTGGGAGACCCCGAGTGGGGCGGCGTCCGCGAAGAGGCGGTGTACGAGCGGGCGCTCGAGATCTTCGCGATGACCGGAGCGCTCGGGCGGGAGCTCGAGGCGGTACGGAGCGGGGCGGAACGGGGCGAGATGGAAGGGAGCGAGGCGGTCTCGATCGATGCGGACCGGCTCGCGCGCCTCGCCGCGATCCGCGACCGGGCCTTCTCGATCATCCGCGATTGCGCCCCGGCGCAGGATGGGGCCCGCCCGGTGGCGCTCGACGATCTCGTCGCCCAGGTCGTCGCGGCCGCGCGCCCGAGCCTCGATCCGGACGTCGTGATCGAGATCGAGGCCGAGGCCGAGCTGCCGCCGGTCCGCTGCGAGCCGACGCGAATCGAGCAGGTCGTGGTCGCGCTCCTGCGCAACGCCGTCGAGGCCTCGGTCGGGCTCAGCGAGCACCCGCGCGTCGCGGTCGAGCTGCGTGCGATGCCCGGCGTCGTCGAGGTCTCGATCGAAGATCGCGGTCGGGGACTCGACTCGACCTGCGTCGACGAGGTCTTCGATCCCTTCTTCAGCGAGTCGCCGCAGGGCGCCCGGAACGGGTCGGGCCTGCCGGAATGCCTTCGGATCGTGGAGCGCCACGGCGGCGAGATGCGGATCGAAGGGGGGGATCGGGCCGGAGCGCGCGTCTCGATCGCGCTGCCCGTCGACCCCGAAGGAGAGACGCAATGAGCTGGACCGGATCGATGGAAGACCGCAGGCGCGGGCCGCGACGGCGCGCGCTCGGCTGCGGTCGGACGCGCCCGATCCTCGGGCTGGTGGTCGCGTGGGCGCTGGTCGGCTGTGCCCACGCGCCCGAGGAAGAGCCGCTGGCCCTGCCGGTCGACCCCTTCCCTCGCTGGGTGGCCGCTCTCCAGAAGGGAGAGACGCGCGCCGAGGAGGTGAAGGCGCGCTTCGGGACTCCGCTCGAGCGAACGCCGAGCCCCCGCGGCGGCTGGATCTGGCGCTATGCCCATGCCGAGATCCATTGGCCCGACGCGGATCCGATGCGGCCGGTCGTGTCGGCCGAGGGCGAGTGGGGGCCGCCGGAGCCGGGATTCTGGGCTCGGATCGGTCGCGCCTACCGTCGAACGCTCGGCTGGATCGATCGCGCCTTCTACTTCCCGCCGCGACAGTCGAGGCCGCCGCGCACGCGTCGTCTGCCGGCCACGATCCACGCCCTGGAGCTCCATTTCGGCCTCGAGGGGACGCTTCGAGCGGTTCGCTACCTCCCGCACGAGGGCATGGCGCACGTGCCGATCTCCGGCTGAGTCCGGCCCGTCGATTCCGGTATGCTGGTCCCCCGACGCGCCGAGCCGGCGCCGACAGGGAGGGCCCATGACCCGAATCGCGACCGTTTGCGGCGAGACGACCTCCGAGGCGCTCGGCAAGACGCTGATGCACGAGCATCTGGTGATCGGCTACCCGGGGTTCGAGAGTCATACCAGCCATCCCGGCCCGACGGCCGAGGAGCGCTTAGCCGTCTGTGTCGACCGCATCGAGAGCCTGCAGGACCTCGGCTTCCAGACGCTGCTCGACCCCTGCCCGAACGACCTGGGACGCGACGTCGAGCTGGCGGCGAAGGTCGCCCAGAAGACGGGCTTCCAGATCATCTGCGCGACGGGCCTCTACAAGCAGAGCGAGGGCGGCTTCGCCTACTGGCATTTCCGATCGAGCTTCGAGCCGCAGGTCGACGCGATGGCCGAGCTCTTCATTCGCGAGCTCAGCGAGGGGATCGGCGAGACGGGGATCCGGGCCGGCATCATCAAGGTCGCGACCGGACCCGGGCAGATCACGGACTACGAGCGCACGGTCCTTCAGGCCGCGGCGCGAGCGTCGGTCGAGACCGGAGCGCCGATCACCACCCATACCGATCAGGGGACGATGGGCGACGCGCAGCAGGCCATCCTGACCGAGGCCGGAGTCCCGGCCCATCGGATCATCATCGGTCACTCCTGCGGCACCGACGATCACGACTATCACATGCGGATCGCGAGAGGCGGGTCCTATCTCGGATTCGACCGCTTCGGGATCGAGATGCTCTTTCCCGACGAGAAGCGCATCGCGTCGCTGGTCGCCCTGATCCGGGCCGGGGCGGGGGATCGCGCCGTCGTCTCCCACGACTCGGTGTGGTGCTGGCGAGGGGAGCCGATCCCGCCGGCTCTGCTCGCGGGCCACGAAGATCTCTTCGACCCGACCCATTTCTCGAGGAACGTCGTTCCCAGGCTTCGCGAGGCGGGAGTCACGGATGAGGAGATCGACCGCCTGCTGGTCGAGAATCCCCGGCGCTTCTTCGAGGGAGAGAAGCTGCCCACGATCGCCTGAGCGCCCCGGAGCTCGTCCTCTCCGGGCGCCGCCTCGGGGCCGGACGGGCCTTCCGCGCCACGCTATCGTCGGGCGCGACCGGCGATCAGGTCCGCGATCCGAAGCGATCCGGCTCGACGCGATCCGGCGAGACACGGCAAGACACGAGAAGCCAAGACAAGCCAATACAAGGCAACGAGCGCCACGAGAAGGAGCCCCCATGAAGGCCGCCATCCTGACCGAGCTGAACAAGGACCTCGTCATTCGAGACGACGTGGAGGTCGCGGGTCTCGGCCCGCGAGACGTGCGCGTGAAGATCGTCGCCAGTGGCGTCTGCCACTCGGACGTGTCCGCACAGAACGGCACGATTCCGACCGGGACGCCGACCGTGCTCGGCCACGAGGGAGCCGGTGTCGTCCAGGAGGTGGGCGAAGGCGTGACCGGACTCGCCGAGGGCGACCACGTGATCCTCTCCTTCGTCCCGGCCTGCCGGGTCTGCAACCCCTGCCTGCGACACCAGTCCTATCTCTGCGAGGACGCGTTGCCCCAGGCGATCGCCCAGCATTTCGTGCTCGACGGCAATCCGCTCGGGGGCATGACGGGCCTCGGGACCTTCGCCGAGGAGCTGATCATCGGGGAGTCCGGAGTCGTGAAGATCCCGAGCGACGTGCCCCTCGACATCGCGGCGCTGATCGGCTGCGGCGTCACGACCGGCGTCGGGGCGGCGATCAACAGCGCGGGCGTCACGCCGGGCTCGTCCGTGGTCGTCTTCGGCTGCGGCGGAGTCGGCATCTCCGCGATCCAGGGGGCCCGGATCGCGGGTGCGTCCGAGATCCTCGCGGTCGACACGCTCGACAACAAGCTCGAGCAGGCGAAGCATTTCGGAGCGACCCACGTGACGAAGCCCGACGGCTTCGAGGACGCGAAGAACGCGATCACGGGCGGCGAGGGCTTCGACTTCGCCCTCGAATGCATCGGCAACCCGGCCACGATCCGCGCGACCTACGACGCGGCCCGCCGCGGGGGCGTCGCGGTCGTCGTCGGGGTCGGCCGGCTGGAGCAGCAGGTCGTCTTCAACGCCTTCGAGCTCTTCTACGGCGACAAGATCCTGCGCGGCTCGCTCTACGGCAGCGCCAACGTCCGGACCTTCATGCCCGAGCTGCTGCGCCTCTGGAAGGCCGGCAAGCTCGACCTCGAGAGCATGATCACGCGCCGCATCAAGATCGACGAGGTGAACGACGCGTTCCGCGCGATGCAGGAGGGCGAGGTGATCCGGTCGGTGATCGACTTCTGAGCCGGATCGTGAGGCCGACGGCCCCGGTCCCCGCGCGTGGGCGGCCCTTGCTCCAAGAAGGCCGAGGCACAGGTCCGGATTTCGGTCGCCATCCGACGGGATTCTCGTGATAGGGTGAAACGCCAGACGAGAGGCAGACCGGGAATGACGACTGGGATCACTCGATTCACGGGCGAGACGACTCCGCAGCTCCTGGTCGATGCCGTCCGCGAGACGGGCGCCGCGATCGTGGAAGGACTGCTCGACGCCGATTCGCTCGCGCGCCTCGAAGACGAGATCATGCCCTGGGTCGAGGCGACCGCGCCCGGGCAGGACGACTTCTCGGGTCGCCGGACGACGCGGACCGGGGCGCTCGTGGCGCGCTCGCCGTCGGTTCGGGATCGCGTGATGGATCCGCTGGTGACGGATGCGGCCAGGACCTTTCTCGGGCCCTTCTGCGCGAAGATCCAGCTTCATCTGACGCAGCTCATCCGGATCCTGCCCGGGCAAGCGAGTCAGCTGCTCCATCGCGATCGACTCGCCTGGGGAGGCTTCCTGCCCGCGGCGCTCGAGCCGCAATTCAACACGATCTGGGCGGTCACGGACTTCACGAGCGAGAACGGCGCCACGCAGGTCGTGCCGGGCAGCCCTGCCTGGGATCCGGCGCGCCAGCCCGAGGAGGACGAGATCGTGCTCGCCGAGATGCCGGCGGGATCGGTGCTCATCTACTCGGGCTCGGTGATCCACGGCGGCGGCGCGAATCGAAGCGAGACGCCTCGCATGGGTCTCAACATCACCTATGCGCTCGGCTGGCTGCGACAGGAGGAGAACCAGTACCTCTCCTGTCCGCCCGAGGTGGCGCGCGAGCTCTCCCCGGCGCTGCGGGAGATGCTCGGCTACGACTACGGAAGCTATGCGCTGGGCTACTTCACGCCGCCGCTGCCGCCCGGCGAGGGCCCCGAGGTCGTGTCGCCCGAGTGGCTCTTCAGCGGCGGCCACGAGGGCTTCGGGAGCGAGCTTCTCGACGCGATCGTGGAGCGGGCGAAGTCCGGCGCCATGTGATCCCGAGCCAGGCCTTGGCCCGATGCGGGCCTGGTCGAGGCCGGGCGCGCGCGGCGACACGGGGCGCGCGCGGCGACACGGGGCGCGAGCCGCTGGCCGGGCGGCCGTTTCAGGGGACCTGGCGCGGCGCCGCTCGCCGTCTGGACACTCTTCCTCCCGCCTCGCTCCTGGGCTGTCCTCTGCGCCGCCCCTCGCGATGCCTGCGAAGACCCGACGGGGCGACGGTCTCCCGGTCCGGTGCTTGCATTCGGGTATGGACTGGAGTGGATCGCTGTGGACCGCCGTGAACGAGAGAGCGGACGAGCGTCGAGAGGCATCGAGAGGCCGAGGGGCGACGAAGGTCGCCGAGAGGAGGATTGCATGCGGGACGACGAGTTCATCGAAGAGGTCGAGCGCCGCACCGGGTCAGCGAGCCCCGAGGAGGCTCGGAGGATCGTCGAGGCGACGCTCGGAACCCTGGGCGACCGTCTGGGGGGCGGGGAATCTCGTGCCCTGGCCTCGCAGCTTCCGAGATCCCTGGGCGACGTCCTGCAGGCGCATGTCTCGGAGGCGGCCGAGGGATTCGATCTCGAGGGCTTCTTCGAGCGGGTCGCCGAGCGAGCCGGGTTGGATCCCGCCCGGGGAGAGCCCGCGACACGCGCCGTGATCGAGGTGCTGGAGGAGGCGGTGTCCGCAGGCGAGATCGACGACGTCCGGGCCGCTCTGCCCGTGGAGCTCCACGTGCTCTTCCGTGCGACCTACCCGCCGAGTGCCCATCCGCCCGCTCGCTGAGCGCGACGCCCGGGGGCATCGGCTCGTCGGTCTCGGATCGGCGGGCGATCCGGCCTCTCCGTGGCGCTCGAGGCGGGCGGATCGCGTCAGGGACGATCGAGGTAGATCGGCGACGACCAGGCGCGGGGCTCGTGCTCGGCGAGACAGTCGTCGCTCGCGTCGCCCCGGCAGAGCTCGACCTCGAGGCAGCGTCCTTCGTCGTCCCACTCGCATTCGATGCCCGCGGCATTGATCGCGAGGGCAGGGGCCTCGTGTGCGCGGACATAATAGACGGCGTCCCGTCCGCTCTCGGCGTACTCGGGATCCTGGAAGGTGACGGCGCAGCCCGTGGGATCGTCGTCGCATTCGAAGCTGCGCCAGGGATCTTCGATCAGCGGCGCGATGCGCTCGCCCGGACGGGCCTGCGGTCGGATCCGGACCACGTCGATCCGTTGGATCGGTCGCCGGCGCGGCGTCGGATTGAAGCACTCGCCCTTGCAGACGGACTCGACGCGCTCGGGGCCGAGCGCGTGGCTGGCGTACTCGGGACAGCCTGCGGCCTGCTCGAAGGAGCCCACGGCCCGGACCTGGAAGATCGGGGTCGCGTCCATGGTGACCTCGCCTCCCATCGGAAGGTTCCGCGCGCTCGTGCCGGGCGGATTCAGGAGATCGAACCACAGCAGGATCCGCGGACCGCTGGTTCCGTAGACCTCGCGACGCTGGAAGGCCTCCCAGATCGATCCGCGGTCCCGGCCCTCGGCGTGGGCGGCGACGAGTCCGCCGGTCAGGAAGAAGGAGGCCTGACGCTCCATCTCCATCAGGGCGAAGCCGCGCAGATCGGTCTGCTCCGGGTCCCAGGGCGTCGAGAAGGCCTCCGCAGCCGAGGTCCCGGCGCCGGTCTCGTCGTCGGCTCCCGGCGGCCCGGAGGCATCGGCCGAGAGTGTGCGTGACTCGGTGAAGCCGACCCGATGGACCTCCTTGTAGCCGGTGCCCGGTCGGGCGAAGTGGTTGTCGCTCGACGCGATGAAGCCGAATCGGAAGCGGCGCGGCTCGTCGTTCCGGCTCTCGTCTTCTTCCGCAGCCGCCGACGCATCGGCTCCCGGCTCCGCGGCCGGTAGGGAGGTGACCGTACCCTCCTGCGCCTCTCGCGAGCCGCCCGTCTCGTCGGCGTCGAATGCGGAGAGCGCCGTCACGTACTGCGCCGCGCCTTGCGGGCGGTAGTTGAAGGCGGGCTCGTCGCAGTCCCGACACTGTCCGGCGTCGAGCCAGTCGCGGGGCTCGGCCTCCGGCACCGTGACATGGGCCTGGACACCGGCCTCGGCCGCGTGCCGACGCGCGAGGGCCGCGCGGCTCTCGCACTCGCCCTCGGTCTCGCCCTGCTCGAGGCAGCGCTCGCGAATGATCTCACCCGCCCGCCAGCAGGTCGGGAGATAGGAGGGAGTGGGCTCCGGACAGACGGGCTCGCCCTGCTCGTCATGGAGCACGGCTCGAAAGCTCCGGTACTCCTCCGAGTTGCCGTGCCCGGAGTAGATCTCGAAGAGCGTCTGGCGATCGGCGTCGTGCATCGAGCCCGAGAGCTGCTTGGCCCAGTCCGAGCCGGGCGGCGTATAGAATCCCCAGGTCGTGCCGTGAGGGATCACGATCGAGGGGAAGCCCCAATCGTCGAGCTTCTCGAAGAGCAGGTCGGGCGTATCGACCAGCTCGACGCAGTCGCTCGGGAGGTCGCGGACCGGGACACCGAGGGGACAGGTCTCGAGCACGGCTCGCTCCCGGTAGAACTTCGCGAGGTCGTGGAGTCGATCGTCCCCGGTGGCGTGGAGATAGGCGCCCGACGCGATCGATCCGAAGGGGTTGCCCGAGAGGACGCGACGGCGGGTCATGCCGGATCCGATGGGGCGGGTCGGAACGGAGCCTTCCTCGAGGTCGCGGAGCACCACGTTCTTGTGTCCGTAATGGTCCTCGGGTGTCTGGCCGACCTGCGTCCACTCCCAGCCGAGGAATGCGACGGTGTCGGGCTGATCGCCGACCGCGCCCACCGCGTTGCAGGCGCGAATCGTCTCGACGGTCTCGGACCAGTGGCGGGGGCTGATGCTCTCGGCGTGGTCGTTGATCGACCAGAAGTCGAGCGCCGAGCAGAAGCGGGCGAAGTCACAGGCATCGGCCGGTGGATGCGCGCCTTCGCCCCCCTGGAGCGGCAGGCTCAGCATGAAGGCGTCGAAGGAGAAGGTCGTATGGACGTGGAGGTCGCCGAAGAGGATCTGCTTGGGCCGCGCCACGCGCATCGCCGCGGCGGCGCGCTCGATCTCGGCGCTCCGCGCGTCGAGCGAGGCCGCCGGCCGGGTCTGCGCCGTCGGGGTGCCGGGCGCCTCGTGCTCCCCGAGTCCCCCCTGGGCGACGAACCGAAGCCAGAGGCCCAGGACACCGAGCAGGAGGACGGCGACGAGAGCGACGATGCGGGCCATTCGAGACGTCCTCCGGTCTTCAGATCTGCTGGCCGCCTGCCCGTGGCGGGCGGGCCGGCGGCAGCCGGGCGGCGGCCGACCGCAGCGACGACTCGCGCGGCCAGGTCCCCCGCTGGGCTGCGCGGACGATATCACAGCCCATGTGGCTTGCCCGGGGGGATGACTTGCCCCGGCGAATCCGGTGTCTAAGATGGGTCTTCAATGGGGGCGATCTGGCTTCGACGGGTGGTCGAGGTTGGACGCTGCGTGTCGAGGTCGCTGGCCACCTCGTTAAACTGCCGCAATCATTGGTATTCATAAATGCCGACGATAACTACGCTCTCGCTGCCTAACTAACCCTTAGGAACTAGCGACATCCGTCCATGACGTCTCCTAGTGGGTCGCGGATGCAATCAGGAGACTGGCTCCCGAGCGCTGCTCGGCCGTATCCGGGAGCGAGATCACGTCGAGCTAGGGTGTGCTCGGGCCGTCCCCGCTCCTGGCCCACCCGAAATCAAGCAGGGACTACACACGTAGACGCGTTCATCGGACGCCATTCGGACGCGGGTTCGATTCCCGCCGCCTCCACCATCTCATCAACGAGAGCAGCCACTTACGAGGCTGCTTTTTCTTTCTCGTTCGAGGCCTCCATTCAGGCGCCTCCGGCGGGGCAATTGATGCGCCTGACCGGCACCTGCGTCGAAGTCGACGGCGGGACGCTGTTGTCCTGAGTCGACGTGGGGTGCGGACGCGTCTCGCCTGAACCCTCAGCCGATCCGCATCTGGCCGAGGAAGTCGCGTTTGCCGATGGGAACGCCCTTCGAGCGGAGGATGGCGTACGCCGTCGTGGCGTGGAAGTAGAAGTTCGGCAGCGAGAAGGTGAGCAGGAAGTTCGGGTTCGTGAACGGCAGCTCGTTGCCGCTGAGCTTGAATGTCAGCTTGCCCTCCGCCAACGCGTTCACCGCGTCTTCCTCCAGCGCAGCCAGCTTGTCGGCCGTCTCGGCGATCAGCGCCTGGAGGTCGGTGTACTCGAGGTCCGACCCCTTGAGGCCCTTCTCGTCTGCGGGCGGTCGGAACTCCCCCGATCGCATCCCTTCGAGGGCGCCGATCGAGTGGTGCGCCACACAGAACACCTGGAACTGCAACGTCGCCATGTCGTCGCGCAGGCGCGACCGGGCGACCTCGGCAAGGTCGGCGCCCTCGGTAGCAAAGTGTTCGGCACCCCGGGTGAGGAAGCCGGCGGTAGCGCCGACGATCTGCTGGTAGGTGCGTACGCTGACGTCGTAGAACGAAGGGGTCATGGGTCTCCTCGGGAGCTGCTCGTCCGGGCGTGAGGGTCGCCGATTAGCGCTTCCGCGTCACCCGTCCGACCCGCACCGTGCGCAGAACGCCCCGATGTCCGCCAGTGACCACCCGCCGCTCGGGCAGGTCGGGCCAGAGCCGAAAACACGTGGAGAGCCTGCCCTCATGCCTGGAGTGCTCCCATGCCGCTCCTGCGAATGGGGCAGGCCGGTCGGCGCCCTTCATGTCATTCTGTTCGAGGCCGCGCGGCGCCGGCGCAGAATGCGCGCGAGCAGCCGGACCATGTCCGCATGGAACGGAAGGGGATCCTCGAATCGGATGTCGGCCGACCAGCCGATTCCTCGAAGGGATCGAAGCCAGCCTGTCAACGTCAGGTCTCCTCGCCGGAGATGTGTGAGCGCCGAAGCGACGTCACGTCTCCAGCAGATCCACTTGCTTCCCGGTCGCGTCACGATGCGATCGGGTGGCAGCGGAAGACCCGCCGCCGCGCAATGATAGGTGTAGGCCATGGCCACGCCGCTGGCCTCACATAGCGGTAGATTCAATGTCGCGCGGCCCGCGTTGATCTCGATCAGGTAGAAGCGCCCATCGATTTCGTCGCGCTTCACCTGCAGCGATCCTATTCCCACGTAGCCGAGCTTCGTCATGAACGCGAGGCC
>CAYXLY010000039.1:0-4628 GCA_964466005.1 uncultured Spirochaetaceae bacterium
CACGTACTGACACACTCTTTCCCTACACGACGCTCTTCCGATCTCGACGACGTGCGCCTCGATCTCCGCCACCACGATCCGGGCGTCCGGGAAGGCTTCGAGAGCCGCCGCGGCGGTGAAGCCCATGCCCAGGCCGCCGACGAGCACTCGTCTCGCCCCGTCCTGCGCGGTCGCGTCGCAGCGTCTCGCGGAGAGGCCGCCCTCGGTCGCGGGGTCGGCCTCGAGCGCGCGT
Source organism: uncultured Spirochaetaceae bacterium (assembly GCA_964466005.1). Taxonomy (GTDB): domain Bacteria; phylum Myxococcota_A; class UBA9160; order UBA9160; family UBA4427; genus UBA4427. The sequence continues at coordinate 233 of CAYXLY010000039.1, forward strand.
CGAGCGAGTCGGGCCAGGGCCACCTCGGAGCCCGATTGGCGGCTGCTCATCAGCGCCACCCCCCCGGCTCGGATCACGTACTCGTCGCCGCGCCGATGCAGGGAGAGAGGACGGCCGCCCTCGCACGCGGGCGCGCTCGCCAGATTCTCCCAGCCGATCACGTCGCGGTCGCTCGCCGGCCGCCCGGAGCCCTCAGACCGTCCAGGTGTCGCCGGAGTGGAGCAGCGCGCGCAGGTCTCCCCGTCCCCGCTCCGCCAGGGCCGAGTCCACCTGATCCTGGAGCATCCGCTCGTAGGTCGGCTTCTCGACGGCGCGGAAGACTCCGACCGGGAGCGGGAAGTCCGGTCTCTGGAGCGAGGCGAGGATGCCGGCATAGGACGGGCTCTCGCGGCGCTCGTCGTGGACTACGACGCCCTTCTCGATCGGATCGTCGTCGTCCGCGAGGTCGATCAAGCGCGGGAGTCCATCCTCGATCACGATGCCCTGGCGGCTGCCGGGCGGCCCGTAGACGAGGGGCTGTCCGTGCTCGAGGACGAGCGAGGCCTTGGCGCGGGTCTTCCGGTCCTGGACCTCTTCCCAGACGGCGTCGTTGAAGACGGGGCAGTTCTGGAGGATCTCGATGAAGGCCGTGCCCTCGTGCTCGTGCGCTCGGGTGAGGATGTTCTGCATGTGCTTGGCATCGACGTCGATCGTCCGTGCGACGAAGGTCGCGCCGCAGCCGAGCGCGAAGGAGATCGGGTCCACCGGGTGATCGATCGAGCCCTGGGGCGTCGACTTGGTCTTCATGCCCACGGCCGAGGTCGGGGAGTACTGTCCCTTGGTCAGCCCGTAGATCTGGTTGTTGAAGAGCAGGATCTGGGTGTCGAGGTTGCGTCGGATCGTGTGCAGGAGATGATTGCCGCCGATCGAGAGGCCGTCCCCGTCCCCGGTGACGATCCAGACCGAGAGCTCCGGTCGGGTGACCTTGATGCCCGTCGCGAAGGCCGGAGCCCGCCCGTGGATGGTATGGAAGCCGTAGGTGTCCATGTAGTAGGGGAACCGGCTGGAGCAGCCGATCCCGGACACGAAGACCACGTTCTCCCTCGGCACCCCGAGCTCGGGCATGACCCGCTGGACGTTGGCGAGGATCGAGTAGTCGCCACAGCCAGGACACCAACGAACGTCCTGGTCCGACACGAAATCCTTGCGCGATACCTTGGCTGCTGCTTCCGTCGACATGCTGATCAAGCCTCCGCGTGGAGCTTCTGGATTCTCTCCTTCAGCTCCGAAACCTTGAAGGGTTGCCCCTCGATCTTCGAGAACGACTGGACGTCGATCAGGTACCGGGCCCGCAGGAGCAGTGCCAGATGGCCGTCCGAGAGCTCGGGCAGCAGCACCTTCTTGAAGCGCTGCAGCACGTCTCCGAGATTCGAGGGGAAGGGGTTGAGGTGCCGTAGGTGGATCTGCGAGACCTCGAGGCCATCGGCTCTCGCGGCCTCGACGGCAGCGGTGATCGATCCCCGGGTCCCGCCCCAGCCGACCACGAGCAGGCTTCCCGAGTCCGGCCCGTCGACCTCGACGGGGGGCAGGTCCTTCGCGATCCCTTCGATCTTCTGCTTGCGCAGCTCGATCATCCGGGCGTGGTTGTCGGGCGCATAGCTGACGTTGCCGGTGACGTCCTGCTTCGTCAGGCCGCCGATCCGATGCTCGAGGCCCGGCGTGCCCGGGATCGCCCAGGGGCGGGCGAGGGTCTCCGGATCCCGCGCGTAGGGCTGGAACTCGCCGACCTCGACGGGTCGGGCGAACTCGATCGACTGTCGCTCGAGGGCGTCCACGTCGGGGATCCGCCAGGGCTCGGCGCTGTTGGCCAGGTAGCCGTCCGAGAGCAGGACCACCGGGGTCATGTACCGCACGGCGATCCGGAAGGCCTCGAGCGCGGTATGGAAGCAGTCTCCCGGCGTCGAGGGGGCGAGGATGGGGAGCGGACTCTGCGAGTGCCGGCCGAAGAGGGCGGCCAGGAGGTCTCCCTGCTCGGTCTTCGTGGGCGATCCCGTGGAGGGACCGGCGCGCTGCACGTCGATGGCCACCATCGGCAGCTCGACCATGACGGCCAGCCCGAGCGCCTCCTGCTTCAGGACGAAGCCCGGGCCGCTCGAGACCGTGACGGCGAGCTGGCCCGCGAAGGCCGCGCCGATCGTGGCCGAGAACGCCGCCATCTCGTCCTCGGCCTGCAGCGTCTTCACTCCGAAATGCCGGTAGCGAGCCACCTCGTGGAGGACGTCGCTGGCGGGGGTGATCGGATAGGCCCCGAGGAAGACGTCGCGATCCATCTGGACGCCGGCGGCCACGATGCCCCAGGCCAGGGCCTGATTGCCGGTGATGTTGCGGTAGGTGCCCGACTCGAGCTTGGCAGAGGGGACCACGAAGGAGGCCGGAAAGAGCTCCGTCGTCTCTCCGAACGCGTGCCCCGCCCGAAGCGTGCGGATGTTTCCTTCGAGGACGTCGCCCTTGAACTTGCCCGAGAGCCAACGCTCCGTGGCCTCCATCGGTCTCCCGTAGAGCCAGCAGAGCAGGCCGAGCGCGAAGAAGTTCTTGCAGCGATCGACCTCGCGCTGACTCAGGTCGAGGCCCTGGAGCGCCTCGCGGTTCAGGGTCGTGAAGGGGATCTCGACCAGCTGGAAGCGCTCGCGCAGGTCGGGCAGCGGGTCTTCGGGGTAGCCGGCGCGGTCGAGCGCCTTCTTGTTGAAGGCGTCGATGTTGAGGATCACCATTCCGCCCGGCCGCACGTCGTCGGCGTTGGCCCGCAGCGCCGCCGGATTGAAGGCGATCAGGACGTCGGGCCGATCGGCCGGCGTGTGGATGTCGTGGCTCGAGAAATGGATCTGGAAGCCGGACACCCCGGCCATCGTTCCGGCCGGGGCGCGGATCTCGGCGGGAAAGTCCGGGAAGGTCGACAAGTCGTTGCCGGCGAGCGCCGTCTCGTCGGTGAACTTGGTTCCGGTGAGCTGCATCCCGTCGCCGGAGTCTCCGGCGAATCGGATGGCGACGCTCTCCACCTGCTCGGAAGGCTTCTCACTCGGGCTGTCCATGGCTGTCACGCTGACTGATCTCGCTTGAATCGAGAGGGCTCACCGGGCTCGGGAGGGAGGGGCGGAACGGCGGGGGAGCAGGGCGCGCGTCCGAAGACGCCTTCCCGCGAGGCTCGAGGGAGGAAGGCCTCTCGATGAGGTCCCCTCTCGGTCGGGTCTCGCTCCGGTCGCTGGATTTCGTCTCGCTCGGTCTCTCGGCGGGTGGCTGCTCTCGGGGGGCTAGGGTGACTCGGATGTCGTGACTGCGCGTCGAAGGGTTTTCAGCCCTTTCGCCGCTGGCCTGGAGTGTATCCCGCTGGCTCTCGCGCGAAAGGTCCATTCGACCCGCTCCAGGCCCGGACGGCTGGAGGAATTCGAGATGGAGTTCCAGTCGCTTCGGGGTGGGATTGCGAGTCGCGGAGGCTCAAGAGGCTCGCTCTTCCTGCCGATGCGAAGGCATGTTTCGACGTCTCTCGGCACCGCTCCCGCTCTCGGAGGCGAGCCTGCTCGCGCTGCGGCCGGCCTTGAACGCTCCGGTGGTGAACGTCGGCTTCCTGCCGGTCGGGCCGGCCCGCGCTGCGCTGGTCGTCTTCGCCGAAGAGTACGGGGGAATCGGAATCGCCTTCGGCATCCGCTCGGTCGAGGGCGGCCAGGTGGCCGTCCTGCGCAACCAGGAATCGATCGACGAGACGGCGGCCCTGTCCGAGGCGCTCGAGCCGGCGCTCGCCGAGGCGGAGCGAATGGGCTTCGTCTTCGACGAGGACATGCTGGCCCATCCGGCGGCGGGCGATCGCGCCTCCGCGATGTCCGTCTGGGCGGGCCTGATGGGAGAGATCGGCACGCCCGCCCCCAGCGTGGCCGGGCCGTCCGCCTCCGCGCCGGAGCCTCCGCCGGAGCCCCTGGCGGAGCTCGTCCTCGAGGAGGTCGCCGCGGTCGAGCTGACCGATCTGGATCACGAGATCGAGGAGATCGAGCTGGATCTCGAGGCCTCGTCCGGCTCGCCCTCCGAAGGCTCCCGGCCGCTTTCCCTCTCGAAGTTCCGCCACGTCGCGAACGCGGGCGAGGACGCGCTCGAAGCCTCGCCTCGGCCGTCGCAGGCCCCGGGATCGGGCTCCGAGCTGGGACGCATCGCGCTGAAGCGCGTGGTCGGCGGCCCGGACGGCGCCCTGCGACGCATTCCGTATCTGGCGAGGCTGCTCTCGAGCTTCTGAATCGACCTTCGCCGGGATCGCCCCGGCCTGGATCGTGGACCGGATCCGCTCGCAGGATCCACTCGCAGGGACAGAGGGGGGATGGACATGAGGAATCGACCAGTGGCCAGGAACGGGGTCGGTCGGCGCTCGCGGGCC
>CAYXLY010000039.1:4638-16825 GCA_964466005.1 uncultured Spirochaetaceae bacterium
CGGCTCGTGGAGTCTGGTGGCCATGGGCTGCGCGGTCACCACGGTCTCGCTCGACACCGTACCCACGGTCTCGGAGAGCCAGGCCAAGCGGGATCTCGGGATCGACTATCTGAGCTCCCGTCGCACCGCCATGGCGATCCGCGAGCTGAAGGCCTCCCTCGCGCTCGATGACCAGGACCCCCAGACCTATCTCTGGCTCGGCGAGGCCTATCGTCGAAAGGGTCGGACCGAGGTGGCGGAGCAATACCTTCGCGAGGCCCTCTCGCATGCCCCGGAAGGGGAGGTCTCGCGCGTCGAGCAGCAGGCCCGCCTCACCCTCTCCGCGCTGCTCTCGCAGATGGGGCGGTACGAGGAGTCGCTCGAGCACTGCGAGGCCCTCGCCGGAGATCCGACGGTCTCGACGCCCTGGCGCGCGCTCAACAACTGCGGCTGGGCCCTCATGCAGCTCGATCGTCTCGACGAGGCGCGCGGCCGCTTCGTGGAGGCGCTCGACTACTTCCCGCGCTTCGGACCGGCGATCCTGAATCTCGGCATCCTCGAGACGAGGGAGGGCCATCGTCTGGCCGCCATCCGGATGCTCGAGCGAGCCCTCGAGTCGCGGCTCGACGGCTCCGGCCGCGCAGAGGCCCGCTACCGTCTGGGCGAGCTCTATGTGGCGCTGGGGCGTCGTGATCGGGCGGTCGAGCATTTCAGCGAGGCGGCTCGGATCGCGCCCAACCTCGATTGGGGATCCCAGTCCCAGGCCTACCTCGACCTGCTTCGTTGAGCCGAGCTCGAGGCAGAGGCCGGAGACACCCTTCTCCCCCGGCATCCCCTTGCTAAGCTGATTCGCGACCGACGACGGGGTGGGGATGACGCAGCAGGAAGCGGCGACTGGAAAGCTCGAGCTCGGCAGCGAGTCGCCGCACGCGTCCTTCGAGACCAGCCCGATCGGAGAGTACCTGCGCCGTCAGCGAATGCTCCGGGGCGTGACGACCGAAGAGCTCGCGCGGCTCACCCGGATCCCGATCCGCTCCCTCGAGCGCCTCGAGGCAGGGCAGTTCGACGGCGAGACCGACGGATTCGTCCGAGGCTTCGTGCGAACGGTCGCCGATGCGCTCGGGCTCGACGCGGAAGACGCCATCTGCCGGATGCTGGAGGAGCCCGTCCCGGCCTCCGGGCCGTCCGATCGATCCGGCGGTCGTTCTCTCAGGGGAGGCCTGATCGGGCTCGGCGTCGTCCTGCTCCTCGCTCTGACGTTTCTGGGGCTGAGAGCCGTCTGGGACGCGGTGGGCAGCGTGGGGCTCGAGGATCCGTCTCGGGAGGTCGCCATCTGGCGCGACCCCGTCCGCACCCTGGCCGAGGCCACCGGCGCCCGTCCCGCCCGTTTCGCCCGTTTCGCCAGCGGGCCCGCGACCGAAGACCCGCTCGGGGCCGAGACCGGAGACTAGAGAGGCGATGGCCTCGTTTCGATGCGAAGCCGTGTTGCTGCGGGCCGTCGAGTTCGGGGAATCCGATCTCATCGTCCATCTCCTGACGCCCGAGGCCGGACGCCTCACCGCCATCGCGAAGGCCGCGCGTCGCAGCCATCGTCGATTCCCCGGCACGCTCGACCTCTTCAACCACCTCGAGATCCACGGACGCCGACGTCCCCGAGCCTCGATGGCGTTCCTCGAGCGGGCTCGGCTGGTCGACCCCTTCCTGGGGCTGCGTCGGGATCGGGCCCGCTATGCGCTGGCGAGCTTCGTGGCCGAGATGCTCGATCGCATGGCGCCGGAGGGGCTGGCACCGGACGATGCGGCGCGACTCTTCGGCTTCGCGGTCGAGAGCCTGTCGCAGATCGCCTCGGTGCGCCCCGATCGCGCGCTTCGCGTGGTCCTGGAGCTGCGGGCTCTCGATGCGCTCGGCCTGAGACCGGAGCTGGGGCGTTGCGTCCGCTGCGGGCGCGTTCCGGCTGAGGGGATCGACGAGGCCCACCGGGTCGGCTTTCACGTTCCGGACGGGGGCATCGTCTGCTCGACCTGCGGGCTGCGGCTCGACGGGCTCGTGCCGGTCGCGGTCGGGACGCTCCGCCGCCTGGAGGCGGCCCTGCGAGGCGATCCGAAGGATTGGCTCGAGATCGGGCTGGAGGCCGAGGCGCTGGTCCAGGCCGAGCTGCTCGTGTTCCGCTTCCAGCGCTTCCATGTCGGGGTCGAGCTGCGAAGTGAGCGTTTTCTCAGCGAATCCCTGTCGATCGCCCATCCCGGGGCCGCTTGACCCGGGGGAGGCTCCGAGGGATACTCCGGCGCCCTGGCTGCCGAGCGGAGCTCGCGAGAAGCGGGCTCCCACGCGATCGATGCTGCGAGCGGCTCGACGGACGAGAGGAGTCTCCGCCGCCCGGCGCGGGACCGATCGAACAAAGCCGGGAGCGTCTCGTGAGAAGGTCTCGCGAAAGGTCTCGTGGGCGCTCTCCCCGCGTCTTCATCCAGGGTCCCCCAGAAGCCATGCCCGAACCTGCTCCCGACTCCCCTGCGCGTGACCTCGAGGAGCGCGAGCGCCATCCGCTCGCGATGGAGACGCTCGTCTCGCTCTGTGCCTCGCGGGGGTTCATCTATCCGGCGAGCGAGATCTATGGCGGCATCGCGGGCTTCTGGGATTACGGCCCCCTCGGTGTCGAGCTGAAGAACAACCTGAAGGCCCTCTGGTGGCGGCGGGTCGTACGGGAGCGGGACGACGTCGTCGGAATCGACAGCGCGATCATCTCCCATCCGCGCACCTGGGAGGCTTCGGGACACGTCGAGCATTTCAGCGATCCGATGGTCGACTGCAGGACCTGCAAGCGCCGCTTCCGCGCCGATCAGATCGAGGGCGAGCGCTGCCCCGAGGCCCCGAGACAGCGAGCGATCTCCGAGTGCGACCTGACCGAGGCGCGCGAGTTCAATCTGATGCTTCGCACGGAGCTCGGCGCCTCCGTGGACGACGCGATGACCGCCTACCTGCGACCGGAGACCTGCCAGCCGATCTTCAGCGGCTTCAAGCGCGTGCGGGAGACGGCCCGACAGAAGGTACCCTTCGGAATCGCCCAGATCGGCAAGGCCTTTCGCAACGAGATCACCCCGCGCAACTTCACCTTCCGCTCGCGCGAGTTCGAGCAGGCGGAGATGGAGTTCTTCTGCCACCCCTCGACGAGGGAGGAGTGGTTCGCACACTGGCGCGACGAACGTTTCCGCTTCCATCGCGAGCTCGGCATCGGGGAGTCGCTGCTGCGCGTCCGGCCGCACGCGGCCGACGAGCTCGCCCACTATGCCCGCGCCGCGGACGACATCGAGTTCCTCTTCCCCTTCGGCTGGCAGGAGATCGAGGGCATCCACGATCGCGGCGACTGGGATCTGTCCCGTCACACGCAGTACTCGGGCAAGGAGCTCGCGGTGACGGACGAGCAGACGAAGGAGCGATTCGTGCCCATGGTGATCGAGACCTCGGTCGGCGTCGACCGCACGACGCTCGCCCTGCTCGTGGCGGCCTACGCGCGCGAGGAGATCGGTGAGGGGGACGAGCGCACGGTGATGCGTTTCCATCCGGCTCTGGCGCCGATCAAGGCGGCGGTGCTGCCCCTCTCGAAGAAGCTCGCCGATCCGGCGCAGGCGATCCACCGCGATCTCCGGAAGCATTTCAACACGTTCTACGACGACGCCGGCAACATCGGGCGGCGCTATCGCCGTCAGGACGAAGCGGGCACGCCTTTCTGCGTCACCTACGATTTCGATTCCGCGGAAGACGGCTGCGTGACGGTTCGGGAGCGGGACACGATGAGCCAGGACCGGGTGCCGGTCGAGGGCCTCACGAGCTATCTGCGTGATCGCCTGGAGGAGGGGTTGTGAGCGTTCGGAAGAGTTCCACCTCTGACAAGACCGACAAGAAGAGTCGGGCCAGCCTCGCCGGTCAGGGCAAGAGCCGGAGCAAGGCCGGGAGCGGCGACAAGAGCAAGGCGAAGGGCCAGCCGTCGGGAGCGAACGGACGAGGTCGAGCCTCCGCGAAGGCGAAGGCGACCGGGGCTCCGAAGAAGGCGGAGGGCCGGAAGGCCTCGGCGGGATCGACCGCCAGCCGGAAGAAGTCCGCGAGCGCGAGCCGATCCCGGGGTCGCACGAAGTCGAGCACCCAGCGCCGGGTCTTCTTCTTCGGAGGCGGCCGTGCCGATGGCGACGCCGGCATGCGGGAGGTGCTCGGCGGGAAGGGTGCCAACCTCGCCGAGATGACGACTCTCGGCATTCCGGTGCCCCCCGGCTTCACCGTCTCGACCGAGGTCTGCGCCGAGTTCAATCTGCGGGGCCAGAGACTTCCCGTGGAGGTCCGCGCCGACGTCCTGACCGCGCTCGCCAACGTGGAGCAGCTGATGGATCTCCGTTTCGGGGATCCCGACCGGCCGCTCCTGGTCTCGGTTCGATCGGGCGCCCGAGCCTCGATGCCCGGCATGATGGACACGGTCCTGAATCTCGGTCTGAACGACGAAACGGTGCGCGGTCTGGCGAAGATGGCGGACGAGCGCTTCGCCTTCGACAGCTATCGGCGCTTCATCCAGATGTACGGCGACGTGGTGCTCGGCGTGCCGCACGATCGTTTCGAGCATCGGCTCGACGCCGCTCGGGAGTCGGCCGGAGTCCGCCACGACATGGAGCTCACGGCCTCCGACCTGCGCAGGCTCGTCGCGGACTATCTGGAGATCGTCCATGAGCATACGCGCAAGCCCTTCCCGCAGGACCCCAAGGAGCAGCTCTGGGGCGCCATCGGAGCGGTCTTCAGCTCCTGGGAGAACCAGCGCGCGGTCGCCTATCGTCGGCTGAACGACATCCCCGACGAGTGGGGCACGGCCGTGAACGTCCAGTCCATGGTCTTCGGGAACATGGGAGACGACTGCGCCACGGGAGTCGCGTTCACACGCAATCCCTCGACCGGCGACCGGAACTTCTACGGCGAGTACCTGAAGAACGCGCAGGGCGAGGACGTGGTCGCCGGCATCCGCACCCCGCAGCCGATCAACGAGGAGAGTCGGACGGCGGATACCCAGGATCTGCCGACCCTCGAGCGCGAGATGCCCAGGGCCTACCGGGAGCTCGTCCGGATCTACAAGCGTCTCGAGAAGCATTACCGGGACATGCAGGACATCGAGTTCACCATCCAGAGTGGCGTCCTCTGGATGCTCCAGACGCGCAATGGGAAGCGGACCACGGGGGCGGCCGTGCGGATCGCCGTCGACATGGCGAGAGAGCGCCTGATCTCCCGCGAAGAGGCCATCCTGCGCGTGAACGCCCACTCCCTCGATCATCTCCTTCATCCGACGATCGATCGCACGCAGGCGCCGCCGGTCGTGGCTCGGGGATTGCCGGCCTCGCCCGGGGCTGCGGTCGGCGAGGTCGTCTTCTCGGCCGAGAGCGCCGAGGCCAAGGCGAAGGGAGGCGCCAAGGTCATCCTCGTCCGGACGGAGACCTCACCCGAGGACATCGTCGGCATGCACGCCGCCGAGGGAATCCTGACGGCCAAGGGAGGGATGACCTCCCACGCCGCGGTCGTCGCTCGCGGGATGGGGAAATGCTGCGTGGCTGGCTGTGGGGCGCTGGCCGTCGACGCCGCGCGAGGGGAGATGCGGATCAGCGACCACGTGGTCCGGGAGGGAGACGAGATCACCCTCGACGGGTCGACCGGCGAGGTCATGCTCGGCCGTGCGCCGACGGTCGTGCCGGAGCTCGGCGGCGCCTTCTCCGAGCTGATGAAGTGGACCGACCGCTTCCGTGTGCTCAAGGTCCGGACGAACGCCGACACGCCCCAGGACGCCGAGGTCGCGCGCAAGTTCGGCGCGGAGGGCATCGGGCTCTGTCGAACCGAGCACATGTTCTTCGAGCCGGCTCGGATCCTGGTGGTCCGCCAGATGATCCTGGCGTCGGACTCGCGATCCCGGGAGGCGGCGCTCGACCAGCTGCTGCCGATGCAGCGAGAGGATTTCGAGGGGATCTTCCGTGCGATGGACGGGCTGCCCGTGACCGTGAGGCTGCTCGATCCGCCGCTGCACGAGTTCCTGCCTCGGACGGACGAGGACATCACGGCGGTCGCGGCCGCCCTGGGCACCTCGGTCGGCGACGTGCGCCACAAGCTCGAGGGGCTGCACGAGTTCAATCCGATGCTCGGACATCGCGGCTGTCGGCTCGGCATCACCTTCCCCGAGATCTACGCGATGCAGGTGCGTGCGATCACCGAGGCGGCCTGCCGGATGGCGGCAAAGGGCGTGAAGGTCAAGCCCGAGATCATGATCCCGCTGGTCTCTCACGAGCGCGAGCTGGCCCGGCTGCGGATCCTCGCGGAGCGGGTGATCTCGGATGTTCGTCGCGAGTACGAAGGCGCTCGGGTGAGACCCACCATCGGGACGATGATCGAGGTGCCGCGGGCCGCCCTGACGGCGGACGAGATCGCCCGGCACGCCGACTTCTTCTCTTTCGGCACCAACGATCTGACCCAGATGGCCTATGCGCTCTCCCGCGACGATGCAGGCAGCTTTCTGCCGCAGTACGTCGAGGACGGCCTGATCGAGGCCGACCCCTTCGTCTCGATCGACGAGTCGGGCATCGGTCAGCTCGTGCGTCTCGGGGCCGAGCGCGGCCGCATGACGCGACCGGACCTGAAGCTCGGCATCTGCGGTGAGCACGGCGGGGATCCCGCGAGCGTCCGATTCTTCGCCGATGCCGGACTCGATTACGTCTCGTGCTCGCCGTACCGGGTGCCGTTGGCCCGCCTGGCCGCTGCTCAGGCCGCCATCGAGGCGAGGATGCAGGCCGAGTGAGGCGGGGCTCATCGGCGCTTCTCTGCGCCCGCTCTGCCGTCCGGATCGCCGTGCTCGGACTCCTCCTCCTGGTCGTCGGAGCGGGAGCCGGCTGTCTGGGAGCGCCCCGATCCGGGTGGGGCAGCTCGATGACCGAGGAGGAGATCGAGGCCGCGCTGGCCCCGCTTCCGCCCGAGGCGAGGCGGCAGCTCATGCCGCTGTCGGAGGTCTTCTACGAGCGGATCACGAGCCGGCGCTTCAACTCACGGGCCACCTTCGAGGATCCGAGCCTGCGTCGGTTCTTTCCCAGCGTGAGCGCCTACTCGGACTATTATGCGGCGCTCGCCGACGCGCTGGACCGGGCTCATGTCCGCTTCACCCGGCCGCAGAGCATCACTCTGCTCGGGATCGAGAGCCTGGGGAACGGCTCCCTGCGACTCGCCCTGCGCTTCGTGGGAGAGAACGATCTTCCGCTGCGATGGTGGAGCGCCAGCCTCGAGCGCGAGGACGAGTGGCAATGGCGCCAGGGCCAGTGGTGGCTGGTTCCCGGCAAGGTCTGAGCCCGTCCATTCACCGGGAAGATCGGGCCGATGAGCCTCGGGCGCCGAATCGAGCCGAATCGAGCTGGCTCCAGCCCAAACGCCAGGCGGACTCGCGGGGGGCGGGCCTCTCCGCTCCCGGGTCGAGATCCGGTGAATGGGAAGAGCTTCGGGTCGGGAGGGAAAAACTTTCTCCTCCAGCGGGGGAGGGAGGCGGGGCCCCGCTCGCGAGACGGGCCCGATTTCGTCGAGCTTTCGAATGTTTAGCCATGTTCCTGCGTGTCCGGAAGGAATGGCACACAGCTTGCTGAATCCAGGGGTGAGCCCGGGACCGATCCGGGTCGACTTTTCGAGAAGCCCACAGCTCGGTGAGATCCGGGCGGGAAGACGGTTGGGGAGCGGCGAGACATCGGATGGGAGTTCAGGGGCCCGTCCAGCACAGATGTCTCGAGGCGACCGGACCCGGCACCTTCGGTGCCTCCGCATGGAATCTCATCGGATCCGAGGAAGAGAGCCGTGCAGGACAGCCACGAGACGAGTCCCATCGCCAGCAGGAACCGAGCCGGACGCCGAGAGACGCCCCGGCCCTGGGAGTCGGACCGGGAGCTGGTCGAGCAGATCCTGGCCGGGAGCCGGGAGCATTTCGACCTGCTCTACGAGACGTACTTTCCGCGCGTCTACCGCTTCGCCCTGAAGCGGCTGGGGGATCCCGGAGAGGCCGAGGACGTCACTCAGGAGGTCTTCATGACGTTGATGACCGCGTTGGCCTCCTGGAAAGGAGAGTCCGCTCTCCTGGTCTGGATCTTCGGAGTCACCCGCAACAAGGTGAATCGTCGCTTCCGGCGCCCCCGTCCGCGGCTGGAGCCGCTGGAGGAGGGCGGCGCCCTCGACATCGAGGGAAAGGCGCCGCCGACCGACGAGGCCGTCGACGCGCGGCGCGTGCTCGACCGGTTTGAGGCGGTGGTCGCTCGGGATCTGACACCGCTCCAGCGCCACATCTTCGACCTGAAGCACCTGCGCCAGCAGCCGATCCGGGCGATCGCCGGCGCGCTCGGCAAGAGCGAGGATGCGGTGAAGGCGAACCTCTACCGCATGCGTCGGGCCATCTCGGCCGGGACGCCGGGGCTCGAGGGGCTCCTGCGGAGCTGAAGGCCGGGCCCTGCCTGGAAGAGCGGCAGCTCGCGTCGGGCGAGGCACTCGTCCCGTCGGGCGAAGCACTCGCCCCGGGATCAGCCGGGCCCGCCCCGCGCTCCGCGTTGCCCCGGGCCCGCGCGGCCCCATGGCCGCGTGGACCGGAGGGCTCCCGTCGCTCCCCGCATCGACGATTCCCATAGGCGTTTCTGACACATCGTCTGCACGGACCCCACTCAAGGGGAGGAAGAGTCGGCTCTTTGGCCCCGAAGGGGCTCCGGCTCTGCAACCTGTCGACTCGGAGCCACAGGGCTCGAGGGGTGCGGCGACGGGAGGTCGGGGGAAATGGGCGAGGTGCGAGGCAGGCGGTGGCGGCGACTGCTCGATTGGTGGAGTGCAAACGGCTCGCGGCGATCGAGGTCGGAAGCGCACCCGAGGCGGGGCGTGATCGGACTCGATCCAGACGCGGGCCCGTCGTCGCTGGCCCGGGTCCGTTGGGAGGGGCTCGGCGCCCGTGGAATCTCCGACGGGCTCTCGGGGACGGTCACGCTCGACCGCTCGGAGAGCCTCTTCCCTGACTCCGGTACTCTGTCTGAGGATCTCTCCGAGGGCCTCGAGCCCGATGCGCTCGGGGTCACCGAGGCGGAGCTCCGGGAGTTCCTGGAGGGCGATCTCGAGCCCACGGAGGCCGACCCGCTCTTTCGGGAGAGACTTCGCGAGGAGATCTGGGACCGCTTCGAGAGAGGCGAGCTCGGCTCCCGCCGCGATCATTGAGGGAGGATCGACCGCGTCGCTTTGCCCTGTCGCCTCCGTGGCATAGCCTCTGGCGATGGGCCGTCTCCGCAATCCGATTCGACTCAAGAACCTGAACGCCCGTTACCTTCCACTCTATCTGGTCGGGGCGGCGATCCTGGTCTTTCACGCCCCGCCGTCGACCCGCTTCCTCTGGGCCCTGCCGCCGGTCGCCCTGGGGCTGGCGATCCGAAGCTGGGGAGCGGGCCACCTGGTGAAGAATCACGACCTGACCGTGACGGGACCCTATGCGCGGCTCCGTCATCCGCTCTACGCGGGCACGCTTCTGATCGCGACCGGCTTCGCGTGTCTTCTCGGCGGCGGGCTCACCGTGGCGGGACTGCTCGTGATCTGGCCCTGGTTCGCCTTCGTCTACTTCCCGCGCAAGGATCGCTCCGAAGGGGCTCGGCTCGAGTCCCTGTATGGAGCAGCCTACCTTCGCTACCGAGATGCGGTGCCGGCGTTGTGGCCGCGAGCGACGGCATGGCGGGAGGTCTTTCCAGGAGCCTCTCGGGCGCCGCGCCGATGGTCCCTCGAACGTTATTCCGACAACAACGAGCTCGGGACCGTGCTCGCCGTCCTGGCCGGGCTGCTCCTGTTCGGGCTGCGGGCTCGTCTGGGGATGCCGTGAACGGACCGGGAGAGGCGCGCGGGCGAGAGGGCGGGCCGGCCGGGCTCGACAGACGAGAGGTGGCTCGACGGACGCAGCGGGTCCTGAATCGGGGCCGATGGGGGAATCCGGACGTCCTGCTGGTCGACGCGCCGCAGGGGCCGGTCGTGCTGAAGGATTTCGCGCCCCGTCGGAGCCTCGTGAGGAGGTTCTGGGGGCCTTGGTTGCTCACGCGGGAGGAGCTCGCCTATCGCCGTCTCGCAGGGATGGCGGCGGTGCCCCGTCTGATCGGTCGGCTCGATGCGCAGGCGCTCGTGCTCGAGTACCGGCCGGGCATCCTGCTCTCGAGGTCCCTGCGCGGGGTCCTGCCGGAGACCTTTCTCGTCGAGCTCGAGGAGTCGATTCGCGAGATGCATCGCCGCGGGGTCGTGCATCTCGACCTCCGACATCGGAGCAACGTCCTGGCGTGCGCGGAGGGGCATCCCGTGCTGCTCGACTTCGCGTCGGCCCTGCGCCTGGACCCGGAGCGCTGGCCGGCGCGATGGCTGCTCCGTCTGCTGGCGTCGGTCGATCGCCGGGCGCTCGAGAAGTGGCGGGTCCGGCTGCAGCCGCCGAGGGAGACGGCTCCTCGGCTGCTCTGAGCGGGCTCGAGCGAGCCTGGACGGACGGGGGCGAGGCGAGGCGAGTCGAGGCTAGGCGAGAGGGCCTCCTCGACGGCCGAGGACCCGGAGGTGTCGATCGTCTTCAGGCCGGCGTCTCGGGCAGCTCGGCGGGATCCCGGGGCGCGAGGCGACCGATGTAGTGTCGGAAGCATTCCAGGGTGAGTCGCGCGTCCTCGAGCGCGCGATGCGCCACGCCTTCCTTGCCGAGCAGCCCCGCCGTCGTCGCGGCCTGTCGGAGGGAGATGGACCGCGCCGGCTCGCCCGCGACGAGCGACCACGAGTAGAAGAGCGTGGCGAGGTCGATCACGTGGTAGTCGAAGGGGTAGGGGATGTCGCAGCGCTTGAAGGCGCGCTCGAGGAAGATCACGTCCATTCGGACGTTCTGACCGGCCGGAATCACCTTGCGGTCCTTCGGGAGCATCTCGACGATCTCGGTCAGCACCTGCCGGACGCCCGGCGCCTCGGCCCAGAGCGCTTCGTCGTAGCCGAAGATCTCCGCGGCGGAAGGGGTGATCCGCTCCGGGCGGGCGCGCACGCGCCATTGGGCCTCGGCGGACTCCTGGAGGCGGGCGTCCGTCAGGATGATCCCGACCTCCGTCAGGTCGTGGAGCTCCACGTCCAGCCCCCCGAACTCGCAGTCGAGGAAGGCAAAGGCGAATTCGGCGCTCATGGGATCGGAGCTCCCTCGCTTGCGGTGGCGCGGTCGCTCCCGCGTCGCGGATCAGCGACTCTCGCCGCGTGCCCGGTCCCGCCGTGGGACGTCTTCGCGGAGAAGTCTTCGCGGAGAGGGCGATGCGGGAGCCGGAAGCTCGCGAATGGCCTCGAGGGAGAACGGACTCGAGGCCTCGAGAGTGGAGATGGCGCTCCCAACGGGACTCGAACCCGTGTTTCAGCCTTGAGAGGGCCGCGTCCTAGGCCACTAGACGATGGGAGCCACCTCGAGAGCGCGCGACTCTAGCCAGCCGGGTCCGAATCAGCAACCGGAGCAGCGATCCGTTCCGTCTGCTCCAGTCTGGCGGCGGAGCGGCCACCGACGCGTGCGGAGGCGCCCTCGCGAGCGCTCCGAAGTGACGACCTCCGTCGCAGGGCGACGGATTTCGTCGCTGCGCCGGGCCCGGGCCGAGCGCTTCCGGACCCTCGCGCACGTTCGTCGCTCATCGGATCCGCGCGGCCGGACTCAAGGCTGCGTGGTCTCTTGCCGATGAAACGCTCACCGCGTGACCGCTGGCACGGGTGTTGCTCCTCACGGCAGGCGGGGGGCGGACGAGGCGGGCTCGCAACGGGAGGGGGCTTGCCCCGCAGGGAGGCTGTGATGGCGTGCATTCGGAACCGGCGGTCGAGGGGCTTCACACTGGTGGAGCTCATGATCGTCGTGGCGATCCTGGGGGTCCTCGCGTCGATCGCGATCCCGTCCTTCATCAACTATCAGCTCACGTCGAAGCGCGCGGAGGCCTTCGCGAACCTCAGCGCTCTGGCCAAGGCGCAGAAGAGCTATTTCGCGGAGTTCAACGACTTCGTCGGCGTCGCGGCGGAGCCCGCCTTCGGGCTCGGGGGCGTGCCCCCGACGACCGTGAAGCGGGACAAGACGCCCATCGACGCCGCCTTCGCCGAGGTTGGCTGGGTCCCGGACGGGGACGTCTTCTTCGACTACGACACCGCGACTGCAGCGGCTCCGCTGGCGGGCACC
>CAYXLY010000040.1:0-10157 GCA_964466005.1 uncultured Spirochaetaceae bacterium
GGTCCCGAGTCCGTCCGCAGCTCGGCCTCGATGGCCTCCGTGATCGCCGCGATGGCCCGCTCGTGGACCCGCGCTTTCGTGGCGGCGAAGCTGGCGGGGTCGAGGCTCCGCAAGCGCTCGGCCTCGGCCCGCACCTCGGCCTCGAGCGCGTCCGGCGGGTAGACCCGGTCGAGGTAGCCCAGCCTGCAGGCTTCCTCGGGACCGAACATCTGCGCGCTCGCGATCAGCGTGAAGCCGCTCGGCGTGAGGCGGTGACGCGTCAGCTCGAGCGCGAACCACGGGACGGTGAGCCCGATCGCCGTCTCGTTCAGTCCGATCCGATGGTCGCCCGCGACGGCGAGCCGGACGTCGGCCGCCAGCATCAGGAAGGCGCCGGCCGGATAGGCATGGCCGGTGCAGACGACCAGCACCGGACGCGGGAACGCGAGCAGGCGCAGGGCGAGCAGCGCCCCCGCGCGCAGCATTTCGACGGTCGCCTCGAGGCCGCGCGCGAAGGTGGGGAGATCGAAGCCGGCGGAGAAGACGCCCTCGCGGCCGCGCAGGACGACGACGGCGTCCGCGCGCTCCGCCTCGTCGAGGGCGGCCTGGATCTCCGCCAGCCTCCCGGTCGACAGGGCGTTGACCTTGCCGTCGTCGAGGGTGATCCAGGCGATTCCCTCCTCGATCCCGAGCGTCACGGCCGACGCGGAGCGTGCGTCGCCTTCCCGGATGTCTTCTTGCGTGCGTTGCATGAGGCTCCTCCCCGGTCCCGAGGACCGACGTCGCGAAGGGCGATCTACCCGCCCCTCTCCGACGCCGGCTCGTCGGACCGAACGCTTTACAGAACTATATAGACCGGTCATCATAACCCAGACCCGACAGCGCGACGAGAGCCGGCGGTCGAGCGGCCGCGGAATCGGAGTCAGGGGCATCGGGACGGAGCCCGAAGGGGAGAGCGGGGGCAGAGCGGTGGGAAGGGCAGCCGAGCACAAGCAGGGCCTGGTGCGCACCGCGATGCGCCTCTTCCGGCGTCAGGGCTACGCGTCGACGGGGCTGCAGCAGATCCTCGCGGAGAGCGGCGCGCCGCGGGGGTCGCTGTATCACTACTTTCCGGACGGCAAGGAGTCGCTCGCGGAGGCGGCGGTCGAGCTGGCCGGGACGAGGATGCGCGACACCCTTGCCGAGCTCGCCGCGGCCCATGGCGAGCCGCGGGCGTTCCTGCGCGCCTACTGTCGGACGATGGCCGGCTGGATGGAGGAGTCCGGCTTCCGCTCCGGCTGCCCCATCGCCACGACGTTGCTCGAGACCGCGCCCGTCTCGCCGCGAATCACCCGAGCGGGACAGCGCGCCTTCTCGAGCTGGATCGAGGTCGTCGCCGGAGTCTTCGCACGCGCAGGAATGTCGAAGCGGGAGTCGCGTCGACGCGCGGGGATGGTCGTCGCAGCCATGGAGGGAGCCCTGATCCTGGCTCGCGTCGAGCGCTCGAAGCGGCCGATCCTCGACGTGGCGACGCTCTTCTGACGTCGGAGAGGCGTTCGGCCGCTCAGTCCGGATCGTAGTAGCGCCGGCGGGCCGGGATCGCCCAGAGGCATTCGTCGGGGATCGGGGCGTCGAAGACTCGCGTGCTCGCCGGGACCCCGGGCTCGCGCGGCGTGGCCTCGTCGTCGCCGGGTGGCGCCGCCGACGACGCGTGCGGCACCCAGGCCGTCAGGAAGCCGTCGCGACCGCGACCGTGATGAACGCAGCCCGTATCGAGCCCCCGCAGCCCGGGTGCGACATGCAGCCCCTGCAGCGCCCAATGGCCGTAGACGACGCCGTAGTCGTGATCTCGCTCGGACCAGAGCTCGTGCCAGGGCCGGGCGGGAGGCTCGGGCTGCGCGCTCGACCAGCCGCCGTCGGGCGCGATGCTTCGACAGCGCGTCAGTCGGGCCAGGTCGTCGCGGGGCGATCCGGCCGTCGCTTCGGAGGCGAGAAACCGTCGGGCCGCCTCGCGCGACTCGGCGAGCGATGCCGCTGCAGCCCGTGCACGGCGTTCGACCTCGGCGAGCGACCAGTCCGGCGCCACCGACGCATGCACCATCACGAAGGGCTGCCCCTCGAGCTCCCCGAAAGCCGCCAGCGGGCGCCGTCGCAGCCAGTCGAGCCAGTCCTCGACGTCGGGCGCGGCAAGCAGGTCCCCGATCGAGTCGTTCGGACCGAGCTCCCGCAGACCGAGCACCGTGGAGAGGAAGTGGATCTCGTGGTTGCCCAGCACGAGCTCGCCGCGCCCGGCCTCGACGAGCTCGCGCACGAGAGAGAGCGAGCGGCGGTTGTCCGGACCGCGGTTCACGACGTCGCCCACCACCCAGAGCGAGAAATCCCGGCCGAACCGGCTCTCCGCTCGCTCGATCAGGGTGGCGAGCTCGTCGGCACAGCCCTGCACGTCACCCACGAAGATCTTCTGCATCGAGCGCCCTGACTCCCCTCTCCCGGCCCGCGCGGCTCCTCCGCCTCCGCTCTACCCTAACCCTGCCCCTCGGCGACGCAGCGATTCGAGAGGCGACCGATGCCCTCGATCTCGCTCACGATCGTCTCGCCGGCCGTCAGGTAGCGGCGCGGCTCACGCACGCTTCCGACACCGCCTGGTGTCCCCGTGAAGATCAGGTCGCCGGGCCACAGGGTGCAGGAGCGCGAGATGTACTCGATCAGCTCGGAGACCGTGAAGATCAGGTTCGCGGTCGTCGACTCCTGCATCAGCTCGTCTCCGACCCAGCAGCGCAGGACCATCGCATCGGGGTCGGCGATCGAGTCGAGGCTCACGAGTGCGGGACCGGTCGGGCCGAAGGCGGTCGCGGACTTGCCCAGGCTGAACTGGGGCGGCTTGCCGGCGAACTGGAGACGCCGATCCGAGACGTCCTGGCCCGCACAGAAGCCGGCCACGTGCTCCCAGGCCCGGCGAGCGGGGACCCGATGCGCCTCGCGACCGATCACGACGACCTGCTCGACCTCCCAATCGACCCGATCGGAGGTGAGCGGAACCGCCGCCGTCGGGCCGACCAGACAGCTCGGGAACTTCGTGAAGACCATCGGCTCGCTCGGGATCGGGAGGCTCGCCTCCTCGGCGTGGTCGCGATAGTTCAGGCCGATGGCGAAGACCTGCGCCGGTCTCGGCACGGGCGCGCCGAGCGTGTCCGCCTCGGTCAGCGGATCCGTCTCGGCGGGGCGCTGCGCTCGTCCCCAGTCGAGGAACGCATGCCAGTCCCGGTAAGCCGTCATGGGATCGGCCCCGAAGCGCCCTGCGCTCCGGCGCTCCACGTCGATCGCGCGACCTTCGACCTCGAGAGCCAGCCGTCCCCCCCGATTCAAGACTCTCATCGCCTCTGGCCCCTTCTCGTTCTCGCCCGCCGTGAAGCCCGCTCCTGAGCCATCCTAACGACTTCGCACGAAGACGGCGCATCCGATGCCCGCGACGATCGGCGCCCGGTGCACCGTCCACGTCGTCGTCCGGGTCACGGCGCGAATCACGGGCCAGGCGCAGCTTGGCGTATGCCCCCCTCGGGCTCGAGGTGTCCCGATGCGCCCACACGGCTTCGCCCGGCCGGAGCCATGGTGTACGATCCCGGCTTGCGCGCGTTCGCGCCTCGACGCGGGCCGGACCGTCCGGGACTGGATGCACGGTCCGGCGCGGATAGGCTCTGCACTGCCGGTCGGGAGCGACCGGGGAACGCCGGTCGGGTGTCGGAAGCGCCCGGACGAGTGCGCGCCCAATGCGAAACGCCGCCGGGGGACGGGTGGGACGTCGAATCATCATCTGCGATGGAGCCGAGAGCGCGCGACTCTGGAGCCGCATCGGCGCCGACGAGCTCGAAGAGCTGACCTGGGTTCCGCGCGACGACGAGGCGCGCGCGCGCCCCCCCGGCTTCAAGATCCTCCAGGGCGGCGTCAGCGAGGAGGCGATCGCCCGCCTCGCGCCCCGCCCCGAGGACGAGTACGCGCTCGTCAGCGATGACGGCCCCTGGACCCGGCTCGCCGTGCGCGAGATCCGCAAGCTCGACGTGAACGCGCCGATCCTCGTCCTCTCCGACAGCCTGACGACCGACGATCTGCCCGACCACTCCTCGCTCCGACGCACGGGCTGGAAGACGCTGATCCGGGACGACATCAACGAGGAGTTCGATCACCTCTCGAATCTCGTCCGCGTCGTGCAGATCCGCGAGCTGCTGGCCTCGCGGGAGAAGGTGGGCATCCTCGTCCAGCCGGATCCCGACCCCGATGGCATCGCCAGCGGATATGCCCTGCGCGCGCTGCTCGGTCGCAAGCGCACGACCGCTCCGCTGATCTCTTTCGGCAACGTCCAGCGGCCCGAGAACCAGGCCCTCTGCCACGCGGTCGGCATCGAGGTCCGCGTGATCACGCCCGAGGAGCTCGCCGAGTTCGACGGGCTCGTGCTCGTCGACGTGCAGCCGAACGTCTTCGGGGACGATCCGCCCGCGCGCGTGAAGTCGGTCGACGTCGTGATCGATCACCATCCGGAGCGGACGGGCTACGAGGCGAAGATCCGCGACATCCGTACGAGCTACGGCGCCACCTCGTCGATCTTCACCGAGTACCTGCGCGCCACGAATACCGAGATCAACCCGAAGCTCGCGACCGCGCTCCTCTACGGCATCAAGAGCGACACCCAGTACCTCGGCCGCGAGACGAGCTCCCGCGACATGCTCTCCTTCGCCTATCTCCATGCCTGCCACAGCCCCGCCCTGCTCAGACGGATCGAGCGACCCGCGCTGCCGCTCGACGGACTGAAGGCGCTCGGACGGGCGCTCGCCCGGGCCGAGGTCCGCGACGGGATCCACATCCTGGTGCTCGGACGCGTGCGCGAGGACGTGATCCCCCAGGTCGCCGACATGGCGCTCCAGGCCGAGGGCGCCGAGTGGGCGATCGCCGTCGGCACGGTCGGACGGGATCTCGTCTTCTCGGTCCGCAACGTGGGCTACGTCCGCGCGGCCGGCGAGGTCGTGCGCGCGGTCGTCGAGGGTCTCGGCGTCGGCGGAGGGCATCGCTCGATGGCGAAGGGGATCATCCCGCTGAAGGCCTTCCGCGAGGTCTACGGGAGCGCCGATCGCACCCAGATCCGGAGCGCCCTCTACGACGCCTTCGTCCGCGCCATCCAGCGAGGAGGAGACTGATGTCCCGCCCGACGGCCCTCTCCCAGGAAGACGTCACGAAGCGACTGACCTCACTCGAGGGCTGGGCCCTCGCGGACGGCAAGCTCTACCGCGCCTTCCGCTTCGGCAGCTTCGTCGAGGCCTTCGGATTCATGAGCCAGGCGGCCCTCGTGGCCGAGAAGATGGACCACCATCCGGAGTGGTCGAACGTCTACGACCGCGTCCGCGTCCATCTCGTCACCCATGACGCCGGCGGCATCACCGATCTCGACCTGGAGCTCGCGGCCCGCATGAACGAGATCGCCGGCGGGGGATGAGCCCCGCCGCTCCACGCGCGCCTCGGGGACTCACGCGTCTCACGCGTCTCACGCGCCTCGAGGCGTCACGGCCTCACGCGCCGAAGGTCAGCAGCTCGTGGGCCTCCCGGGTGCGCTCGGGGATCGGGATTCCGAGCGGACAGCTCCCCAGGCAGGGCGCCGAGCAGCCGATGCAGGCCGAGGCGTTCACCTCGAGCTTCGAGTAGAGCTCCATCGCCTGCTTCTCCGACCGGTAGTCCTCGAAGTACATCCGATGCCGGAGGACGTCGTGGATCGGGACGTCCTCGGGACAGCTCGACAGGCATGCACCGCAGTGCGGTGCGCAGTAGGTCCCCGCGATCCGGCGATCGTAGCCCTCGAGGATCGCGACGTCCTCGGCCGTGAGCGCACGGCCCGAGGCGTGCAGGTACTCGTCCACGTGCTGCATCTCGAAGAAGGAGATCACGGCGCAGGAGACGTCGGGATTGGCGTGGACCCACTTGAGCGCGGCCTGCGCGTAGGAGTTGGCGTCGTGGAAGCTCTCCAGGTTGCGATGCCTCGCCCCCTTGAGCGTCTTCATCGCCACGATGCCCATGTCCTGCTCCGACCGCGCCCGGGCGATCAGGTCGTCGAGCTCGGGCCAGATGCCATGATGATAGGCGAGCATCATCACGTCGAAGAGACCCGAGTCGATCGCCTGGCTCGCGACCTGCACGAGCCTCGGCGTATGGGTCGACACGCCGAGGAAGCGGGCCTTTCCCTCCTGCCTGAGCTGCGAGAAGGCCTCGTGGACGTTCGGGTCCATCAAACGGTCGAGCTCGTCGCAGGAGTGGATGTGGATCAGGTCGACGTAGTCGGTCTCGAGTCGCCGCAGGCTCTCGTGGATCACCTCCTTGTAGCGCGCGACGGAGGTGCCGGCGGGCAGATGGCCGATCGGCGTGCAGAACTTCGTGGCCAGGAACATCTGGTCCCGCGGAATCTCCCGCATCGCCTTGCCGACGACCTGCTCGCTGCCGGCGGTCGAGTAGTCGGGTGCCGTGTCGATGTAGTTGACCCCGCGCTCGAAGGCCTCCCGCACGATCCGGACGTCGTCCTCTCCGCGCAGGCGCCCGGCGCCGAGGACCGTGTCCGAGACCGGCCACCCGGTGCGCCCGAGTCGGCCATGGGACTGCACGCGCGCGCCGCGCCACTCGGACGGCCAGGTCGGACTCGTCTTCACGACGCCTTCGTCCGAGGAGATCTTCGAGCCGATCTCACTCCATCCCCGGCCGGCCTTCCCGATCCCGAAGAGCGCGTGACCCGCCATGCCGAGCCCGCCCGCCGCCAACGCCCCGAGGCCCGCGCCGACGCCGGCCGCCGAGCCGGCGAGGAAGCTCCGCCGACCCGGGTCCGCTGCGGAGCCCGCGCGTCGGGCACGCTGGCGGACGAGGAGGAAGACGACGATCGGAATCAGCAGGAGCGTCCCGATCCCCAGCACCATGCCGGCCACCGCGTTCTCGGCGCCGGGGAAGAATCCCTGGATGAGCTCGCCGGCGGGAAAGGCGCTCGCGTCCAGACCGATCACGGCCCGATAGAGGAAGCGGCCGCTGATGGCCCATCCCACCAGCAACGAGACGCCGATCGCGATCCCTGCCAGCCGGCTCGTCGATCCCTTCTCGAATGCCATCCTCGGCCCTCCCTGATCCGTCCGGCCTGACCGGGTGCGCGCGCGGCGCATCATCGGCGATTCAGATCGGTGTCCCCCTCGTCGCGTTGCGCAAACGGGGCCGACTGGGCAAGTATAAGGCCGTCCGAGCGCGAACGAGGACGAAAAGGACGAGGATGACGGATCCACTGATCATTCCCGACGTCGCTTCCCTCCATCAGTTCGAGGGACGCGACCTCGGGGCGACCGACTGGCAGACGATCGATCAGGACCGCATCGACGCCTTTGCTGCCGCGACCGGCGACCATCAATGGATCCATGTGGATCGCGAGCGGGCCGCTCGCGAGTCGCCCTTCGGGACCACCATCGCCCACGGCTATCTCACGATCGCCCTGGCGCCCGCGCTCCTGCCCGATCTCGTTCGAGTCACGAAGTGTTCGCGGATCGTCAACTCGGGAATCGAGCGTCTGCGCCTGCGAGAGCCCGTCCCCGCTGGCAGCCGGATTCGTCTCGCCGCCTCGATCCAGAGCGTCCGGGCCGTGAAGGGCGGCGCGGCCCGAGTCTCCCTGGCGATTCGCATGGAGGTCGAGGGGGCAAAGCGCCCCGCCTGCTCAGGCGAACTCAGCTACGTCTACTTCCCCTGAGAGGTGGACCGAAGATTGGGTCCGGGGCGCGGCCCGCTCTCCCGACGCCCTCCAGGCCTCCTCAGATCGGCTCCCGTGTCTTTCGCGCCTCAGACTCGGCCCCAGACCGGCCGGGACCCAATCATCGGTCCACGTCGGCGAGGAAGACGGTGGTGGCGGCGAGGAAGGGGTCGAGCTGGTCGTGATGGACCCAGTGGCCGGCTCCCTGGATCTCCAGCACCTCGGCATCGCGAATCAGGCCGGCGCGTCCGTCCCGTCCGGGATCGCCATGCCAGCTCTCCGAGCCGTGGATCAGGAGGGTCGGGCAGTCGATCCGAGCCCAGAGCCGCTCCATCGACTCCCGCGGCATGCGGTGGGGAAAGAAGGGGCGGCTCGCGTTGTCGAACTTCCAGGAGAAGGTGCCGTCCTCGTTGCGCGCGACGCCGTGCACCGTGAGATGGCGCGCCTGCTCGGGCGAGAGGAACGAGTTCTCGCTCTGCATGCGCGCCGCGGCCTCGTCGATGGAGGCATAGCGGCGAGGCTGACGACGCGAGCAGTCGCGGACCTGCTCGATCCAGTCCGAAACCGCCTCCCAGGGCTCGCGCCCCTCGATGCGGGCCCCGATCGAGGGCGGGATGCCCATGCCCTCGATCGCGACCAGCTTGCGCACCCGATCCGGGAAGACGCCCGCGTAGAAGAGCGAGACGGCCGCCCCCATCGAGTGAGCCACGATCCGGACGGGCGCCAGCCCGAGCGTGTCGACCAGCTGCGCCAGATCCAGCACGAACTCGGGCATCGTGTACTGACCGCCGATCGCCCAGGCCGAGTCGCCGTGCCCCCGTAGATCGGGAGCGATCACGTGATAATGCTCGCGGAGCCGCCGGGCCGTCCAGTCCCAGCTGCGAGCATGATCCTTGCCTCCGTGGATGAGCAGCAGCGGCGGCGCGCTCTCGTTGCCCCAGTCGACGAAGTGGATCTTCAAGCGTTGCGAGACGTAGTGGCTCGACGCAGGCCCGACGATCTCCTGCTCTGACATGCGCACTCCTTCTGCTTCCGGGGCGAATTTCGGTGCGACCCCCGGCTCGGTCCGTCGGACATCGATTCAATCCGTCGGGTCGGGTCGGGTCATCCCGGCCTTCACTGCGATCGCGTCTCCCGCGTGCGCGACTGCGGGAGCGCGAGGCGCGTCGAGTATAGAGGCCTTCTCACGGGTGGAAGACGCTCGAGCCGCGACCGGGGGCCATGAGAGGTCCTCGAGGACGCGGGGATCGGGCGCGGTGGGGGGCCTGCGGGTTATGCTCGACCCATGAAGATCGCTCTCGCCCAGATCAATCCCACCGTCGGCGACCTCGCCGGCAATCGACGACTCGCTCAGGAGGCGGCGGATCGCGCCGCCAACGCCGGCGCGGACTGCGTCGTGCTGCCGGAGCTCGCGCTCACCGGCTATCCCCCGATGGATCTTCTGGAGCGGGATCGCTTCGTCGAGGACCAGCTCCGGGAGCTCGACGAGCTCGCCAAGTCCTCTCGACGGATCGTGATCGTGGTCGGCGCCGTGATGCACGGCGAGTCCCCCCGACCGCAGGCGATCGAGAATGCGGCGGTCGTGCTCGCGGAGGGGCGCCGCCATGCCTGGCGCGGCAAGACGCTGCTGCCGACCTACGACGTCTTCGACGAGACGCGCTACTTCGCGCCCGCGGTGAACATCACGCCGGTCGAGGCGCCCGGACTCGACACGCCGCTCGGCCTCGCGGTCTGCGAGGATACCTGGTTCCAGACCCGACCCTATCCGCTCGATCCCGTCGCAGAGCTGTCGGCGCTCGGCGCCGGGGTGATCCTGAACCCGTCGGCGTCCCCCTGGCACGTCGGCAAGGCGGCGGAGCGGCGCGCCATGCTCGCCGAGGTCGCGAAGCGCAACGCCCGACCCGTCGTCTTCGTGAACCAGGTCGGGGGCAACGACGAGCTCGTCTTCGACGGCGGCTCCTGCGTGATCGACGCGCGCGGGCAGGTCCATGCGGCGCTCCCCCTCTTCGAGACCGGTCTCTCGATCTGCGAGCTCCCTCTCGGCCCCGGGTCCCCGCTCGATGCCGTCGACGATCTCGAGCCGGTGGCCCAGCTCGAGCGCGGCCTCGTGATGGGCATTCGCGACTACTTCCTGAAGCAGGACCTGCCTCCGGGCGCGGTCGTCGGCCTCTCGGGCGGCATCGACTCGGCGGTGACGGCCTACCTGGCGGTCGAGGCGCTCGGGCCCGATCGGGTGCTGGGCGTGGCGATGCCGGGTCCCTACTCCTCGCCGCATAGCATCGAGGACGCCTTCGACCTCGGGCGACTGCTCGGGATCGAGGTCCGTCGAGCCGACATCGGCCCGATCTACGAGGGCTACCTCGACCTCTTCCTTCGACTCTTCGGCCCGCAGGACGACTACGGACTGACGCAGCAGAACATCCAGTCGCGGATCCGGGGCGCCATCCTG
>CAYXLY010000040.1:10167-15780 GCA_964466005.1 uncultured Spirochaetaceae bacterium
CGTGGAATACGAGAACCTGCAGGCCCGGATACGGGGCAACTTCCTGATGGCCCTCAGCAACCGCTTCGGGTGGCTGGTGCTGGCCACCGGCAACAAGAGCGAGCTCTCGGTCGGCTACTGCACCCTCTACGGCGACACGGTCGGCGGGCTGGCGGTCCTGGGCGACGTGTACAAGGGCGACGTCTACGCCATGGCGCGTCATGCCAACCGCAACCGCGAGCGCATCCCCCATCGCACCATCGAGAAGCCGCCCTCGGCGGAGCTCGCGTCGGGACAGCTCGATCAGGACGATCTCCCGCCCTACGACGTGCTCGACGCCGTCCTTCGCCAGGCGATCGAGGGCGAACGCAGCCGCGCCTCGATCGTGCCGCCCGAAGGCGCGTCGGAGGCGGTGACCCTCGACATCTTGAAGCGGCTCGACCGCAACGAGTACAAGCGCCGACAGACTCCGCTCGTGCTTCGAACGTCCAGGAAGGCCTTCGGCGCAGGACGCCGGCTGCCGATCGTGCAGCGCTACGTCGGCTAGTCCGGCTGCCGATCGTGTCACGCTACGTCGGCTGGAATCGTTGGCTCCGGGCGTCCTCTTCCTCGTGGATCCGCGAGAAGAAGCGGTTCACGGCGTTCTCGCAGCGATCCCTGGGCAGGGAGTAGCGCTCCGAGAGTCGGTCCACGATGTCGCGGATCGAGGTCCGGCCGTCGATGCAGCCGAGGATCTCCCCCTCGAAGACCCGGTCGCGCCGCATCTGCTCGAAGCGGGGCAGGGCCGGCACACTCTCCGACGGGTCGGTCATCCAGCTCGGATAGAACGAGAAGGGCTCGTCGAGCGCGGCCGGCTCACGACGGATGGCGCGGAAGACCAGGATCTCCTCGCTGCGACGCGGCATGCCGTGGGGCGAGTGGAGATGGGGCACGCGCTGCAGCTCGCTCGTCTCGACCTCCATGCCGGCGGCCTCGAGCGCCTCCTCCATCTCTTCGCGCGTGAAGCGCGCCTCGAGCGGCAGGGACTCGAAGCTGAGCGGGCCGAAGCTGATCCAGCTGCCGCCTGGAGCGATCAGGGCATTCAATCGCCGCGCGACCCGATCGAAGGACTCCGGGAGGATGTCGACCAGCCAGGGCGTCACGAGCAGGTCGAAGGACCCGGCCGCGAAGGGCGGCGTGAAGAGGTCACCGATCAGATGGTGGAGGGGCGAGCGCGGAGCATCGCTCGGGCGCTCCAGGTGCTGATCCACCGCCACGTGCTCGAGGCCCATCGGCAGGCGGGGGATCTCGGTGAGGGTCAACGACTGCCCCCGCGCGAGACAGGCGCCCACACGGGTGAGCAGGGGATTGATGTCGAGCTGGACGACGCTGCCCCACTCTCCGAGTCGCGAGAGCTCGTAGGCGAGGCGACCCGCACCGCCGCCGATCACGAGCGCGTCGCGTCCCGCTGGTGCTCCCCCCAGAAGGGGATCGAGCAGACCGAGAGCGGCCTGGACCTCCGGCTCGCCCCAGCTCCAGTCGCGGAAGACCGTCTCGAGATAGCTCGAGAGATGCTGTCGGCTCGGGATGCGATCTCGCGGCAGCCCGGCGTTCACCTCCGAGGCGGCGAAGCCGAAAGGCTCGAGCAGGGCGAAGATCTGCCGACCCAGCCGTTCCGTGCCGGCGCGCAGGCCTGCGAGGCGCTCGCGAGTCGACTCCAGCTCCACGCCCCGGGCGAGCAGGCCGTCGAGCTCGGCGAGCTCGGCGAGGATCTCGTCGCGGAGCCGCTGGAGCTTGCTTGCCCACTGGCTCCGCGAGCTGGCCACGTCGCGGTAGAGCCAGGGCAGGCCGTCGAAGACGGGATGACTCGCTCCGCAGCCGCCGCAGTCGAGCCGATCGGCCGCGCCCTCGACGAAGGCCGCTCCGCAGCGCGGACAGCGAAGCGACTCGGGCAGCGAAGAGGATCGGCGCATGCGGCAAGCTTAGCGACACGGAGCGCACCGGGGTGGGCCGCGAACGACCTGGGCCCGAGCCCGAGCCGCCCACTCGAGGCGTCCACGGACGAAGGACTCCGGAGTCCCGGGGCGCACGCACGCTCCGGAGCACGGCCGGCGGCTGCTCAGCCGAGCAGATCCAGGGCAGCGAGGTCGCGAATCTGCGCGGCGCAGCGATGCGCCATCGCCATGAACATGTCGTCGCCACGCTCGGTCTGGCCGACCGCGATGGCGCCCAGCACGGTGATGAAGGGGCCCTGAAAGCTGCCGTGTCGATAGTCGTGGCGGATCGTCTCGGGCTCGAGCTCCGCTCCCAGCTCGGCCATGGCCCGACGGTAGACGTCCAGCATGTGATCCTCGTGGGCGCGTCGGCGCTCCGGAGGGCTGCTGTTGCCGAGCAGATAGGCGAGGTCGCGACCGCCCGACCCGACCGACAGCGTCTGCCAGTCGACCGCCGCGACGGGCGGTCCCCCGTCCGCGCTCGCGAAGAGGAGGTTGTCGAGGCGATAGTCGCCGTGGACCAGGGTCTGGCTCTCGGGCTGCGTCTCGACCCATCGATCGACCCCCTCGGCGAAGGCCTGCAGGGTCCCGGTATCCTCGCTCGAGAGCCGGTCCGCATAGCGCTCGAGGAAGAGAGGCGTCGCCGCACGCAGGAACTGACCGAATCCCGCGTTGGCGCCGACCGGGATCCAGTCGATCTCGCGCAGCGAGGGATGGTTCCAGAGGGGAGCGTGCAGACCCGCGAGATTGACCACTGCCGCCTCGATCTGCTCGTCGCTGGCTCCTCGGATCTGGTCGCCCTGGCGAGCGGGTGCGAGATCCTCGAGCAGCAGCGTGAAGGTGGCGCGATCCTCGGCGATCGCTCCGTAGAAGCACGCGGGCGTGCGGATGGAGAGCGAGCCGGCGAGCTCCGTATAGAAGAGCACCTCGGCCAGATAGCCGCCGGCGGCTCCGGCGCCGCGGCTCGTCTCGTTGGGGGAGGGGAACTTGCCCACCAGGGTCGCGGGGGCGCCCGGAGCGGCCTGCTCGTACTCGAGGAAGATCCGCTCGTTGTGGGCCATCTGGCCGGTCCCGACGGGCTCCCGCCGCAGCGAGCCGACGCGGACGTCCAGTCCTGCCGAACGCAACGCGTCACCGATCCACTCGGGCGTCAGCTCCCGGGGATCCGAGAGAATGGGCGGGCTCGGCTGCGTCATCTCTTCGAGGTCAGGCTCGCGGGATCAGCGGGAATCCGAACGGAGCGCGGGAGGCCTTCAGCCCGCGGCGACCTCGGGCGTCGCATGGCGGACATGCTCCGCACGCGAGCCGCGCGGCCCCTCCTGGACGACGTACTCGACGAAGTCCCCTTCGTTCAGGCTGTCGTACTCGCCGGGATTCAGGCCCGATCGGTGGAAGAAGACCTCCTTGCCATCGTCACCCCGAATGAATCCGAAGCCGCGATCGCGGACCATCTTCTTGATCTTGCCCTTGGAGCGCGGGCCGCTCGGCGCCGGCATGGGTCCCTGACCCGCCGCCGGGGTCCGCTTGCGACCACGCCCGCGACCGCCGCGACGCGGCCCGGGGGCCCGAAAGCGATCGGTCGCCACGAACTCGGTCCGGAAGAGATCGAGGGGCACGCTCAGATCCTGAAGACCCTCCTGCTCGGGAGAGAGCAGCACCTCTTCCTCCTCGGCCTCGACGACGCTGTAGCGGAGGCCGGTATTCTTGTGCGTCACGTAGAGTCCAGATTCGATCTCGTCGAGAGTCAGCATGACGCGTCTCCTATCCTTGCCTTGGTTCGCGGCAGCTCCGCTTCTCGCGGTCGCTCCGCTTCGTTCGAGTCTCACGGCGTCCGCCCGCTGCGCGCGCGTCCGGGGACTCCTTCCGCTGGTCTGTCCGTCGAGCTTCCGGGCTCTCTACCCCGTCGCTCGTCCCGCCGCTCTGCGCGTCTGCGCGCGGCTCTCTCGGGTCCCGCCGCTCTGCGTGCGGCTCTTCCGGGCAATGGCCCACTTCTCCGGGCAATGGCCACTTCCGGGCAATGGCCCACTTCTTCGGGTCGGCCGGCGATTGCCGAGCCGTTCCCGCTGCGGTGCGGGGGCACCGTCAGATATCCCGGGGGGCCGGTTCTGTCGGGGCGAGCTCCGAGCCATGCTTCCGGAGCAGCGGCGGCGGAGAGTAGGAGAGGACGGAGGCAGGGTCAATGAGGGATTCGGCCGATCCGGGGGCAGGAGGCCTCACTCAAATGATTGAATCTGCTCGACTTTTATTTTCCTCTCGGGCTCGCCGGCCGCTCGTGATCGCCTTTGCGATTGCGTTCGCCTTGACTTCTGGCCCCTTCGGATGCCGAGAGAGCCCGTCGGGTTCCCCAATCTCCGCAAATCTCCCCGCCGAGTCATCCCAGCCGCTGCCCTCGCGATCCGCGTCTCCGCCTCCCGCTCCGCCGGTGCCGTCTCGTCCTCTCCGGGTCGGTACGAGCGGGGACTACGCCCCCTTCAGCATCTGGCCGGAGGCCGATCCCGGGCCGCGAGGCTTCTCGGTCGATCTCGCCCGGTCCTTCGCCGCCGACGAGGCGCTCGAGCTCCAATGGGTGCGCTTCCGTTGGCCCGATCTGCTCGAGGACCTCGAGGCAGGACGCTTCGACCTCGCGCTCTCGGGCGTGACGCTCCGTCCCGAACGCTCGACCGCGGGACGAACGAGCGTGCCCCTGGCAGCCAGTGGTGCGATCGTGCTCGTTCCCCGGGCCTTGCCGATCGCCACCGGCGCGGAGGACACGTGGATCGATCGGCCCGGCTTCCGCCTGGCCGTGAACGCCGGCGGCCATCTCGAGCAGGTCGCGAGGAGTCGCTTTCCGACGGCTCGCATCGAGGCCATCGCCGACAACGCGGCCGTGCTCGAGAGGCTGGCGTCCGGAGCGGTCGATGGCGTCGTCACCGACGACATCGAGGCTCCCCACTGGCAGGCCCGCTGGCAGGCGCTGGAGCCGACGCCGCCTGCAGGTCCGCGCCTCGAGAGGCTCGGTCCCTTCACCCGGGATCTGAAGATCGGGCTCTGGCGACCGGATCGGGAGGAGCTCGGGCGGCGATTCGACGCGTGGCTGATGGCGGCCGAGGCCACGGGCCGGCTCGATCGGCTGCGTCGTCTCCACGGGCTGCCGACGAAGCGCACGGCCTCGGTCGGCCCTGCGCTGCACGCCCGTCTCGATGAGAGGCTCTCGCTGATGCCTGCGGTCGCGCGCGTGAAGCGGGAGCTCGACCAGCCGGTCGAGGATCGCGAACGGGAGCGCAGAGTGCTCGAGGCGGCGCGTCGGAGCGTGGCGGGCGCCGCGGCTCGCGCCGGTCAGCCGCCACCGTCGGACCGAGCGCTCGATCGACTCTTCCGCGTGCAGATCGAGGCCGCGAAGTGGATCCAGCAGCGGGCGGGCGGGGAGCCGTCCTCGCCCGAGCGGTCGACCCGATCTCGCGAGGCCGCCCGGCGCGAGCTCGACAGCCTCCTGCGGCCCGCTCTGATCCGCCTCGGAGACCAGCAGGCGGAGCTGCTCGTCGCCTGGCTCGCCCGCCCGGATCCGGGACCCGAGCGGGATGCGATCGAGCGGGCCCTGGTCCGTCATGCGCTGCCCGAGCGTCTGCTCGACGAGCTCGCCTCCGCCCTGAGCGCGCTCAGAACAGACGCAGCAGGATCCGGG
>CAYXLY010000040.1:15790-16689 GCA_964466005.1 uncultured Spirochaetaceae bacterium
CGCCCCGGCGGCCACCGGCAGGATCAGACACAGCGCCCACCGGCTGAGGGCGAAGGGGGCGCCGAGGATCGGGATCTCCCAGGCGAAGAGCCGATGAGCCGCGAGCAGGCTCCAGGCGGCGAGAAAGGTGACGACTGCCGCCGGGGCGGCTCCCGATCGAAGCATGGCTGCAGCCAGCGGCATCGAGACGAAGGGGCCGGCGGGCGTCACGATGCCCGCGGCCAGGGCGAGCAGCAGGCCGCGCCACCCCGACTCCTCGCCGAGCAGCCCCGAGACCCACTCGCGAGGCATCAGGGTCTCGGCCAGACCGGCCACCAGGAAGGAGAGGAAGAGCACCGCTCCGAATCGCAGGAAGAGTCGTACTCCGCCTCCCAGAGCCTCGCCGAGCAGCGGCGCGCCCCCCCGGCCCCAGGCCATCGCGGAGAGGGCTGCAAAGAGTGCGAAGACGATCCAGAAGTTGCTGTCGAGGATCTTCATGGGCGCGGAGCTTAGCCCGATCCGCGTGGGCGCCGGGGAGCGTCCCGCTCGAGATCATCGAATGACCTAATAGAATGCACACCGCGTGCGATGACGCGGACGGGCCTTGATCGCCGGCGCCTGGCCGGCATTCCAGAGCAGCCCGTCCAGGGCGTGCGCCGTCGTCGGCCGGCCCCGCCTTCCCAGGGCGTCGACGAGACGCTCGACGGCCTCGACGGCCACCGCGCGGATCTCGATCTCTTCCGGCGAGCCCGGCGCGAGGAGCACCTGCCGATCGATCCGATCGGTCAGGGAGTCTTCGTAGACCAGGACGCCTTCGCAGCGCAGCACGTGGGGGACCAGGTTGTCCGCGAAGAGCGTGAGCGAGTCGAGGTCGTCGAAGCGACCCCGGCCCTCCGGGTCCAGGACGCGCGCGAGATCGG
>CAYXLY010000041.1:0-16680 GCA_964466005.1 uncultured Spirochaetaceae bacterium
GCGCTCCTCTCGAGACGTCAGTCCCCGGCTCGAGAGAGGGTCACCGGGATGTTGCTCATGCGCGGCAGCCCGGTGTAGCGCTCGTAGTCCGAATCGACCGCGCTGAGCCGACCGGTATTCGCACCGATCTCGCGAACCCGATGGTCGCTCTCGGGAACGTCCCCCCAGCTATGGCTCATCGAGACGAGGCCGCGGCGGAGATGGGGATCGACGCCCACGACGCCCAGGATCGAGGCCCGCTGCGAACGGATCTCGACCACGTCGCCTTTCGAGAGGCCCAGCTCCGTGAGGTCGTCCGGGTGGAGGTAGGCCGGATTCGTGGTGAGACCCCGGTTCTGTCCGGGGATGTCCTGACCGACCGAGTTCAGGACGTTCATCTGCCGTCGGGAGACCAGCCGGAAGGGCCACGGCTCCGTGTCGGAGAGGTCGAGCGGGCTCCCGGCCGATCCTTCGGCGGCGACCTCGGCGAGATCCTCCATCATCTGGCGGTTGCCGACGTCGAGGCGCCCTTCCCAGCCTTCGTCTGCGGGCGCGACGAACACCGCCGGCTCGGGATAGAGTCTCCCCTCCGGATGTCGACGGACCTCGTCGAGGGAGATGCGCGATCCCTTCGTGACCATGTCGAAGAGCGCGTCGGTGCTCGGCCGCTCGTCCATGTCCATGGGCTGTCCCGCGACGCGGACGGTCCCCGAGAACGAGACGGGCTTGATCGTGAGCTGGAGCCCCAATCTCTGGGCGAGTCCGTAGAAGAAGGTCCAGTCGTCGATGACCTCGGAGTCCGGAGGCGGCTCGACGAGTACGGGCGTGTACTGGGCATAGGGCGCGGTCGTGCCGAATCCGACTGCGTAGCTGCTCAGGTATTCCTGGGTGAGCGTGATCCCCGGCATCTCGAGTGGATGCTTGACGGCGATCACGTAGTCGGCCAGCTTCGCGGTGGCCGACATCTTCGCGTCGATCTGCACCAGGAGATCGAGAGA
Organism: uncultured Spirochaetaceae bacterium; assembly: GCA_964466005.1. Classification (GTDB taxonomy): domain Bacteria; phylum Myxococcota_A; class UBA9160; order UBA9160; family UBA4427; genus UBA4427. Next base: position 978 of record CAYXLY010000041.1, read on the forward strand.
CTCCATCGCCTGGATCGTCTTCAGCTGATCGGGCCAGGCTGCGACCGGATTGCCTCCATGACTGATGAGCGCCCGCACCTGCCCCTCTCCGGGCAGCAGGATCTCGTCGGCGAGGGCGGCGGTCGGCATGCCGGCCGCGGTGTTGGCGAGGCCGCGAACCCGCATCGGCTCCCCGAACCCGTAGGCGTATTGCGGCGTGGGCGACATCGCCTGAGCCTTCGCGGGCATCGGCTGCCCCAGGCAGGGCGGCTCGACGACGCGTTCTCCCGCTCGCTGCCAGCGACCACAGATCGTATTCAGCGCGCGCAGGAGATACTCGAGCAAGGTCGTCCGGGCCGACATGTTGGGACCCGTACCCGCAGTGGCGACCCCGGGGCCGCCGAGGGCGAACCGTCTCGCGGCGCGCACGAGGTCCTCGGGCGGGATGTCGCATCGTCGACCCACGGCTTCGGGCGTGAAGGGCTCGACGGCGGCTCGGAGCGCCTCGAGGCCGACCACGTGCTCCGCGAGGAAGGAGGCGTCCTGGAGGTTCTCCGACAGGATGACGCGGATCAGGCCGGCGAGCAGGGGCACGTCCTCGCCGGGCCTGGACTGGAGGTGGAGGTGGGCGCGCCGCGCCGTCTCGCTTCGTCTGGGATCGACGACGATGAGCTCGAGCCCTCTGTCGAGGGCATCGGTCAGGGTCCTTCCCGGGTTGGTATGGGGGATGCCGCCAGACATGGCGACGAGTGGATTGCAGCCGATCAACAGGGCGACCCGAGCCTGATCGAAGGGCGTCGCGGGAGCCATCCAGCTTCCGAAGAGCGCGGCGGCCACCATCTTTCCGGGCTGATCGATGGTATTCGAGTTGAATCCCATCCTCGAGCCGATCGCCTTCAGGAAGGCGGAGGTCACCGCGCCGTTGGCGGCGCCCGCGTTCGTCGCCATCGTGCCGGAGTAGGTCGCGACGGCCCGGGGGCCGCGGGTCTCGAGGATCTCCCGCAGCCGGGCCGCGATCTCGTCCATGGCCTGCTCCACGGGAATGGGCGCATGACTGCCGTCGGGCTGTCTCTTCTGGCTCCGAAGAAGGCGGTTCGGGCTCGCCCACTGCTCCGGCATGCTCTGGCCCTTGACGCAGCAGAAGCCCTTGTACAACGGGTTGTGGGGGTCTCCCTTGACGGAGACGGGGCGTCCCCGGTCGATCTCGACCAGGACTCCGCATCCGGCGTGACAGACGCGACAGAGCGTATGTCTGATCTCCGACATCGAGGACCTCCAGGGCAAGGCCTCACAGGCTCGCGTCCGAGGCCCGGAGACGATCGTGGGATGGACGTCGAGATCCTATCGGAGTCCGGCTCCCCATGCCGACGGGATCCGGAACGGAGCTCTAGTCGCTCGGGCTCTCCTCCTTCGCGACGGCGGCGATCTGCTGCTCGACCACGCCGATGAGCGACGCGGCGCGCGGGTAGCCGGCATATTGCGCGATCATCAGGAGGAGCTCGCGGAGCTCGTCCGGCGCGAGCTCGCCGCGCTTGAGTGCGGCCTTGGCCTGGATCCCGAAGGTCATGGCCTCGCCCTTCTCGGCGATGATGCCGAGGAGCAGGAGCCGACGGTCTCGAATCGAGAGCACGTCTCGAGACCAGACCTCGGCGAAGACCTGCTCGAGCATCAGGTCGGTGAACGCGTTGCCTTCGGGCGGGACGACGACGTCTCCCGCGTAGACCTCCTCGATCATCTCGAGTCCACGTCGACGACGTTCGGAATCAGCCATTCTCGTTGCTCTCCTCGATGGGCCGCGATGCGACGCGGCGTTCGGATGCCCGCAGTGGACGTGCCGACCGGGTCGTTCCCGGGCGCCCTCTCGGATCAGTCCCGGAAGCTCTTGCGCTTCGATCCCTTCTCTCGCGTCTTCGCTTCGAACTCGGTCGCGAGAGTACGCTTGAGGAGCTGGAGCTCTTCCGGCAGGAAGGGGGTCACGTGACCGGCGAGCACCTCCATCGAGGCGAGACCGGACAGCGTGGAGATCGTGTAGTGCTGGAGCATGAGCGCCCGGCGGCGCTCGAGGGCGACGTCGGGAAAGAGCTCGCACCAGACGCGCGTCCAGCCCTCGAAGATCTCGTCCTGCCAGGAGCGGTCGTCCTGCTCGGGCGCTGCTCGTCGGGAGGCCGAATCCTCGAGCAGGATCTCGAAGGTCGCCCGATAGTCCGGGCTCGCGAAATGCGCCCACGCCGAGTCGATGAAGGCGCCGATCCGTTCCCCCAGCGGGGCCGCGGGCCCGAGACGCTCGAAGGTGTCGACGAGTCCTCCCGCAAAGCGATCGAACGAGGCTTCGAGGACGGCTCTCATGACGCCATCCTTGCTCTCGAAATGATGTTGGACGGCGCCCCAGGTCACGCCCGCGCGGCGTGTGATCTCGGCGGCGGTCGTTCGCTGGAAGCCGACCTGGTCGAGGCTCTCGACGGTCGCCTCGAGGATCCGCGCACGCGTCTCGGCCGTGCGCTCCGCCTGGGTCCGGCGGCTGCGGGGCTTCGCGGGGAGATTGAGGATCCGGCTCTGGCCCATGTTCCGAGTGAGCCTATCACGTTTCGATTGCACGTACTATGCAAAATGTCTAGGCTGGGCCTCGCGCGGAAACGGATCCCGGAGAAACGGATGATCGACTTCGACCCCTATGCCTACGAGGTCCACGAGGATCCCTATCCGATCTACGCGCGACTTCGCGCCGAGGCGCCGGTCTACCGGAACGAGAGCCTCGACTTCTGGGCGTTGTCCCGGCACGCGGATGTCCTGGCCGCCTTCCGGGATACGCGTCGCTTCTCGAACGCCCTCGGCGTGTCCATCGATCCCGCCTCCTATGGGCCGCATGCGCGGCACGGCACCTCGTTCCTGGCGACGGACCCACCGGAGCACACGCGCATGCGAGGGCTCGTCTCGCGCGGCTTCACGCCGAGGCGTGTCCGGGGGCTCGAGCCCCGAATCCGCGAGATCGCGGTGGGGCATCTCGATCCGCTCGTCGGCGCAGGCCGCTTCGATGCCGTGACGGAGTTCGCCGGTCGGCTGCCGATGGACGTGATCAGCGAGATGCTCGGAGTCCCCGAGGCCGACCGGGACGCACTGCGCCGGTGGGCGGATCTGCTCGTCCATCGCGACGAGGGCGTGACGGACGTGCCACCCGAGGGAGCGGAGGCCTTCGGTCGCATCCGCAGCTATTTCCGCGACCTTCTGGACGAGCGCCGAAAGCGTCCAGGGACGGACCTCCTGAGCGCGCTGATCGAGATCGAGGACGAAGAGGGCGGACTCTCGGGATCGGAGCTCCTGGCCTTCTGCAACCTGATGATCGTGGCGGGCAACGAGACGACGACCAAGCTGATCGCGAACGCGCTCTACTGGCTCGAGCGCAATCCCGAGCAGAGAGCGCTCGTGGCATCGGATCCCGCATGGATTCCGGCGTGGGTCGAGGAGACCCTGCGCTACGACAACTCGACCCAGATGCTGGTCCGGACGCTCACCGAAGAGGTCGAGATCGGTGGCTGGCGGCTCGGGAAGGGGGATCGGGCGCTGCTGTTGGTCGGCTCGGCGAACCGGGATGAAGAGGTCTTCGAACGCCCCGAGCAGTTCGACCTCGGCCGCGACTGCGGCGCGATGCTCTCTTTCGGCCAGGGGACGCATTTCTGTCTGGGCGCGGCGCTGGCGCGTCTGGAGGGCAGGGTCGCTCTGGAGGAGTGGTGGCGGAGGTTTCCGGACTATCGCGTGGAGTCGGAGGCAGCGGTTCGGGTCCACTCCGTGAACGTACGCGGCTTCGCGCATCTTCCGGTCGGAGTCTGAGGCTCGTCCCGGACCCGGAGAAAGACTCTCTCCGCTCCGGAGAGGGCATGCGAAGAAGGCCGAGAGAGGCCGGCAAGAGGCCCGAAGGAGGTGGCACATGACGATCGCAGCGCTGGCACCGGAGACCCGGAACCTGATCGACGGGGAGCTCGTCGGAGCCAGTCATGGCAATGTCTTCGAGAACCTGGACCCCACCACCGAGGAGGTCCTGGGAACGGCGGCCGACGGGACCAGGGAAGACGCGGAGCGCGCCGTCGCGGCGGCGAGGCGCGCCTTCGACGAGACCGGCTGGGGCGAAGACCCGGCCTTTCGAAGCCGCTGTCTCCGGCAGCTCCATGAGGGACTGCTCGAGGAGAAGGAGCAGCTCCGCTCCATCGTCGTTCACGAGGCGGGTGCCCCCCTCTCGTTGACCAGCTACATGCACGTCGACGAGCCGATCGAGATGGTGGCCTACTGGGCCGATCTCGCGGGGCGCTACGAGTACGAGCAGGCCATGAGCGACGTGTCCTTCCTCGGTCGCTCGCAGCGCCGGATCATGCGGCGCGAGCCGGTGGGGGTGGTAGGGGCGATCACTCCGTGGAACGTGCCCCTCTACCTGAATCTCACCAAGATCGCCTCGGCTCTGGCCGCCGGGAATACCTGCGTCCTGAAGCCGGCGCCCGATACGCCCTGGTCGGGCACGCATCTGGGCCGCATCGTCGTCGAGAAGACCGACATCCCGCCCGGCGTGCTGAACATCGTGGCCTCCTCGGACCACCTCGTCGGCGAGGTCCTGAGCTCCGATCCCCGCATCGACGCCGTGAGCTTCACGGGCTCGACCCGGACCGGCCGCCGGATCATGGCCTGCGCGGCCGATTCGGTGAAGAAGGTCTTCCTCGAGCTCGGAGGCAAGTCGGCCACGATCCTGCTCGACGACGCCGATTTCGCGGCCGTCTGTCCGGCCGCGGCGATGACCTGCGTGCACGGAGGCCAAGGCTGTGCGATCAGCACGCGCTGGCTCGTTCCGCGCAGTCGTCACGACGAGGCGGTCGAGGTCATCCGGTCCGCCTTCGAGGCCTGGCGCCATGGGGATCCCAAGCGACCCGAGAACCTCCAGGGGCCCCAGATCAGCCGCCTGCAGCAGGAACGCGTCCTCGACTTCATCGAGCGGGGAAAGAGGGAGGGAGCGCGTTGTCTGGTCGGAGGTGGCCGACCCGAGGGCAAGGGATTCTTCGTCGAGCCGACGCTCTTCACGGACGTCGAGCCGAAGATGACGATCGCCCAGGAGGAGATCTTCGGTCCGGTCCTCTGCGTGATCCCCTACAGCGACGAAGAGGAGGCCATCCGGATCGCCAACGACTCGCCCTACGGATTGTCCGGAGGGATCCACAGCGGCGACGAGGAGCGGGCCTTGCGGGTCGCCCGTCGGATCCGGACGGGGACGCTCTCCGTGAACGGCGGGCAGTGGTTCCACGTCGATACGCCCTTCGGTGGCTACAAGCAGAGCGGCGTGGGGCGCGAGAACGGAGTGATGGGCTTCGAAGAGCTGCTCGAGACCAAGGTGATCGCGCTGCCCGGCAGCGAGCGGTGATCGGGTCTCCAGGCTCCACGCGCGCTTCGGCGGGCCGGAGCCGGGGGCATCGAAGTCGTCTCGAAGAGGAAAACACACGGGTCGGGTCGGTCCGGAGAGGCCGCCGAGGACGAGGAGGAATGGAGATGGGTTATCCGGGAATCGAGGGAAAGGTGGCGATCGTGACGGGCTCCGGGGGCGGGATCGGCGAGGCGTATGCCCGGGCCCTGGTCGCCGAGGGGGCCCGGGTGGTCATTGCCGAGATCGACGAGCAGAAGGGCGGCGCGGTGGCCGACGCGATCAAGGCCGAGGGCGGAGAGGCGGTCTTCGTCCCCGTCGACGTCTCCTCCGAGGAGTCGACCCGGAAGATGGCTGCCGCGGCGATCGAGGCCTTCGGCGGCATCGATTTCCTCGTGAACAACGCGGCTCTCTTCGGCGGCATGAAGACCGAGTCGATGCTCACCGTCGACTGGGACTACTACAAGAAGTTCATGGACATCAATCTCGACGGCGCGCTCCTCTGCGCGCGGGCCTGCCATCGTTCGATGAAGGAGCGCGGCGGAGGCGCGATCGTGAACCAGTCCTCCACGGCGGCCTGGATGGGGATCGGCTACTACGGCCTGTCGAAGCTCGCGATCAACGGCCTCACGCATTGCCTCACGCGCGAGCTGGGCCACATGAACATCCGAGTGAACGCGATCGCTCCCGGTCCGACCGATACCTCGGCGCTGGACGCCCAGGTGCCGGCCGCCTATCGGGACAATCTGGTCGCCCAGACGCCGATCTCGAGGCTGGGGCAGCCGTCGGACATGACGGGAGCCTGCCTCTTCCTCCTGTCGGACGCTGCGTCCTGGGTGAGTGGTCAGATCTTCGCGGTCGACGGCGGGCAGACGGTCCGGCCCTGAGGCCGACGCGCAGCGCATCGCCCGCAGCGAGGGCGTGACGCTGAACGAGAACACCAGAAGGAGAATCGAAGATGCCCTCGTTTCCTCGAGAAGAGATGGAAGAGATGGTCCGTCGCTGGGTCGCCGCCAACGACGAGGCGGGACGGACCGGCGACTGGTCGAAGATGCCCGGGTTCTTCACGGAGGACGCGGTCTACAGCTGGAACAACGGCGCGAAGTGGGAGTTCGTCGCGCGGGGACGCCAGCAGATCGCCGAGTGGGCGTTCGGCTCGGAGATGTCCGGACTGGAGAAATGGACCTATCCCTACGTGCGGACCCTGATCGACGATCGGAAGGGCGAGATCATCGGGATCTGGCGCCAGGTCGCGCCCGTGAACGATCCGGACGGCAAGCCCTACGAGATCAAGGGCACCGGGGGCTCCTGGTTCCGTTATGCCGGAGACTTCCAGTGGAGCTGGCAGCGGGATTTTTTCGACCACGCCAATGCCGGAGTGGTCTTCGGCGCCATGGCGAAGAACGGACAGCTGACGCCGAGGATGCTCGAGCGCATGAAGAAGGGCTCGAACATGCCGGGCTGGGTCCGGATCGAGGATTTCGACTGGATGGAGGGCATCGCCGACATCGAGGCCTGAGTCCGTCGACGCGGGACGTCTGCTCGTCGCCGCGACGCGAGCCGCGGGATCGCGTCGCGAGCGGCCTCACTCGGCCGGCTGCTCGATCTCCATGTCGCCCATGTCCCAATAGCCACGAAGGGCGGTGAGCTTCCCGGCCTCGTTCACGACGTAGACGAAGAGGCCACGCACGACGGCCGTCGCTCCGTTCGGGAACCGGGTGCGGAGCGTCAACACGTGCGCGGACTCGGCGCCGGCAGTCCTCGATTCATGGGTCTCGATCCGGATCTCGCTCGGTGCGATGTTCTGGTCCCAGAACCCGGTGACGGCGGCTCGTCCGCGAACGCCCTCTCCGGTCGGATTCGTGGGCCCGATGCCGATCGGGTCCTCGATGCAGACGTCGTCGGCCATGAGGTCGAGCCAGCCCTCCTTGTCATGGGCCTGGACGCAGCGCCAGGAAGCCCGTGCGGCGAGGAGGGCGGGGTGCTGGTCGTTCATCGCGTCTTCTCTCCTCGTCTGCCGGGAGCGGCTCTCCCGCATGTCGCGATCCGGGGCGTCGGACTCCGAGCGCGGGCGCCGGCCGGAATCGAGGGAGATTCTTCTCGATTGAAGGCGCGCTTTCAAGCTCGTATCGTGAGCCGGTGCAGTTCGCCATCGCGCTCGCCTTCAACGATCCCCGGCAGTGGCCGCAGCTCGCCCGAACGGCCGAAGAGGCGGGGTTCGGCGCGCTCGTGGTGTCCGATCATCTGGTCCATCCGCGGGACCTGAGGACGCCCTACCCGTACACGGCTTCGGGCAAGCCGCGCTGGAGCTCCGACGCACCCTGGCCGGATCCGTTGATCGCGATCACCGCCATGGCGGCCGCCACGCGACGAATCCGGTTCCTGACGAGCATCTACCTGCTCTCGCTGCGCCATCCGGTCGTGGCTGCGAAGCAGGTCGGCACGACCGCGCTCTTCGCGGAGGGGCGCTTGATCCTGGGCGTCGGAGCGGGCTGGATGCGGGAGGAGTTCGACCTGCTCGGCGTGCCGTTCGCGGGCAGGGGGCGGCGTCTGGTCGAGTCCGTCGAGCTGATGCGCAGACTCTGGAAGGGCGGGATGGTCGAGCATCGCGGTGAGTCCTACGCGATCCCTCCCCTCGAGATGGCGCCCGCGCTCGAGGTCCCCGTTCCGGTCTGGGGAGGGGGGACGAGCGAGGTGGCGCTCCGACGAGCGGCCACGCATTTCGACGGCTGGGCCTCGGAGATGCAGAGCGCCGGGGAGGTCGAGACGTTTCTGGGAAAGCTGGCCGAGTATCGTCGCGAGGCGGGGAGGGACCATCTCCCCTTCGGCAGCTGCGTCACGGCCACGGACGTCCACGATCTCGATGGATACCGCGCGTTGGAGGCCCTGGGCGTCTCCTACCTGATCACCGTGCCGTGGGCGCTCGAGGGCCGGGTCGAAGACGACCTCGACGGAAAATGCGACTTGATCCGACGCTTCGCGGAGGAGGTGATCGCGCCGCTCCGCGCCTCGGCCTGAGCCCGCTCGAGTCCGGGAGGGAGGCAGAAGGAGGGAGAGGGCCCCTCGGTCTCGGGTCCTCCTTCGGCCTCGGTGGGTGCCGATCTTCTGATCTGCGTCTCCGGAGAATGGAGCGCGCGCGGCGCCCACGGGACTCGTCTCGCTTCAGGATTCGCCTGAGGATCGCGCGATCTGCGGTGCGGCGTAGATCGCATCCAGCCCGCCGTCCACGGGGACGACGACGCCGTTGATGAAGCTCGCCTCGTCGGAGGCGAGGAAGACGGCGGCCCGCGCGATGTCGTCCGGCCGGCCGAGCCGACCGAGCGGAACCTGCGCTTCGAAGCGGGCGACGCCGTCCTCGACCGTATCGAGCCAGGAGAGGAAGGCCGGCGTCGCCATCGGGCCCGGGGAGATCACGTTGGTCCGGATGCCATGGCGACCGTAGTCGGCCGCGATGCTGCGGGCCAGCTGCGTGACGCCCGCCTTCGCCATGCCGTAGATGCCGAGGTCCCGGACGGCTCCCATTCCGGCGCCCGAGCTCGTGATCAGGATGCAGCCCGATCGCTGCGCCTTCATGACGGGCAGCGCGAAGTGGATGCCATGGAAGACGGAGTCGGCGTTGAGTGCCATCAGCCGTCGATACTCGTCGAGTCCGATGCCGTCGGTGGGCTCCGGGACGGCTCCCCCGGCGTTGTTGAAGAGCACGTCGAGGCGGCCCAGATCCCTCGTGGTCCGGGCCACGAGCGCCTCGACCTGGTCGGGCACCGTGACGTCGCCCGGATGCGCGTGGGCCTTCCCGCCGTCTCGCGTGACGAGCTCGACGGTCTCCGCGGCCGAAGCGGCGTCGAGGTCGTTGACGACGACCGTGGCTCCCTCCTCCGCGAAGCGGAGTGCAGAGGCCCGGCCGATTCCGCTGCCCGCGCCGGTGATGATCGCGATCCTGTGCGCGAGCCGGTCCGCCATGCTCGGATCCTCCCGTCCTGGATGAGCGGCTCCAAGCATACCGGAGGCGAGGAGTCCGGAGCGCCATCGTGCGAAGGAGGCAGCGAGGGTACATCGATCGGGAACGAGGAACGAACGTAGCGGCGGGGGCGGGTCGGGAAGAGGAGGCGCGGTTGGAGCCCGTGTGAAGACGAGAAGAGGGCGCCCGGCCATGCCGGACGCCCTCTCGACTCGTCTAGAGACCCATCGGAGCCCCGTCCGCCGTGAGCGAGACGCGACCCCCGCCCTCCGGGCTCTCGGACCGCTGGGGCCTCGACTGCTTCAGGCCTTCACCTTCTCGGACGCGGCCTTCACCGTCTTCACGATGCGGCTCGCGACCTTGTAGGGATCGGCATTCGACGCGGGACGTCGATCCTCCAGCCAGCCCTTCCAGCCGTTCTCGACCGTGGCGATCGGAATCCGGATCGAGGCGCCTCGATCCGAGACGCCGTAGCTGAACTTCTCGATCGACTGCGTCTCGTGCTTGCCCGTGAGTCGCTTGTCGTTGTCCGAGCCGTAGACCTCGATGTGCTCCGCGATCACCGGCTCGAACGACTTGCAGATCTGGTCGTAGACGGCCTGGCTGCCACAGGTCCGGAGCAGCTCGTTCGAGAAGTTGGCGTGCATGCCCGATCCATTCCAGTCACCCTGGACCGGCTTGGGCTCCCAGTTGATCGCGAATCCGTGGGCCTCGGCCGTGCGCTCCAGGAGGTAGCGCGACACCCAGGTCTCGTCTCCCGCTCGGGCGGCGCCCTTCGCGAAGACCTGGTACTCCCACTGTCCCATCATCACCTCGGCGTTGATGCCCTCGACGTTCAGGCCGGCATCCAGGCAGAGGTCGAGATGCTGCTCGATGATCTCGCGGCCGATCGCGTTCTCCGCGCCGACCGAGCAGTAATACTGCCCCTGCGGCGCGGGAAATCCGCCGATCGGAAAACCGATGGGCTGGTTGTGCTCCGGGTCCCAGATGACGTACTCCTGCTCGAAGCCGAACCAGAAATCGTCGTCCTCGTCGTCGATGGTGGCCCGACCATTGGACTCGTGGGGGCTGCCGTCGGGGTTGAGGACCTCCGTCATGACGAGCCAGCCATTCTTGCGGCCGGGATCGGGAAAGAGCGCGACCGGCTTGAGGAGACAGTCGGAAGATCCGCCCTCGGCCTGCTCGGTCGAAGAGCCGTCGAAGCTCCAGAGAGGGCAGTCTTCGATCTTGCCGCTGAAGTCACTGACGATCTTCGTCTTGCTTCGCAGGCTCTGGGTGGGCTTGTAGCCGTCGAGCCAGATGTATTCGAGCTTCGCCTTGGTTCCCATGGGAGGGGACCTCCGTTCTTGATGAGGGTTTCGAGTCGATTGATTCCAGTGAGATCAGGGAGCCGGTTCCATAATCAGTCGCGGAGGCGATTCGTTCGGGCGATCCCGGCCCTCGGTTCGGAGGCCGTCGTCTCGCCGTCTCATCTCCCCGAAGCCCCGCTCTCGGGGCCGCGAGCAGAGCTCCACAATCGGAGACAAAATAAAGCAACGAGTGTGCCAAGGCTCCGATCGCTCCCGATCGCCGCCGATCGGGAGCAGTCGAGGCCTGAGGACGCTTCCAGCGCCCTCTCGTCGTCCCTGCGCGGGCGGCTCGGTCCCCGGGTCGCCCGGGTGCGCGCCTTTTCCTGCTCAAATGCTGGGCAGCGTGCCTTCAGATCGTGCATCAATCGGCCCAGGTTCCGCAAGGGGAGGCGGGCCGCCACGGGGCGAGAGCCCACTCGTCGGCTCCGCCGGCGGATTGACCCGTCCGCCGATTTTCATCAGACTCGCTGAGCCCCATCCGCCCGCCCGGAGGGGGAGGTGGGACGGGCGCGCGTTCAGCGCGTCTCCCGTTCGCAGGAGGGTCGTCCATGGCGACGCCGATGGAGCGCGCGCCCGAGCCGGCGCTCGAATACGTGCCGATTCCCAAGGAGCGATACACCTGCCCGGAATTCGCTCGCCTCGAGTGGGAGCGGATGTGGACGCGCACCTGGCTCTGTGCGGGGCGCGAGTCCGATCTGGATCGGGCGGGAGATTATTTCACCTTCGAGATCGGCCCCGAATCGATCCTCGTGATTCGTCAGCCCGACGGCTCGGTCGCGGCGCGTCACAACGTCTGCATGCACCGGGGCAATCGGTTGCGAGAGCCGGGCAGGGGGCACGCCGAACGTTTCTCCTGCCTCTTCCACGGATGGGAGTACGGCATCGACGGCCGGCTCGAGAAGGCGCTCGATGCGGAGTGCTTTCCGCAGGGGGTCGATGCGAAGAGACTCTCGCTCCGCCCCGTGCTCTGCGACACGTGGGGAGGCTTCGTCTTCGTCTGCCTCGACCCGTCGGCGGAGCCCTTGCGCGACTATCTCGGCGTGATCCCCGAGCACCTCGATCCCTACCGCTTCGAGGACTGGAAGATCGCGGTCGACTGCACGATCGAGATCGATTGCAACTGGAAGACGTCGGTCGATGCCTTCAACGAGGCCTATCATCTCGCCGCCACGCATACCTGGACTCTCGAGTTCAGCGACGACGTGAACACCGTCTACGACTGCTACGACCGGCATACCCGCATGATCTTCCCGGAGGTCCAGGCGAGCCCCCGCCATCCGGGGGCGGGCACGATCACGCCGGGGATCGCGGAGCTCTTCCTGAGGCGCGTCGGCGTCGACGTCGATGGTCTCGAAGGGAAGGCGGCGGAGGCGCGCTCCGCCTACGCCGAAGCCATCCGGAAGATCGCTCCCAGCCTGGGAGCGGACGTATCGGCGTTGAACGAGTCGCAGCTCTGCGACGACTTCCACTACACGGTCTTCCCGAACATGACCTTCAACGCGCATTCCCTGTTCACCTGGGTCTTCACCCATCGCCCGCATCCGACCGATCCGAACAAGATGTTCTTCGATTTCATCAGCTTGATGAACGCGCCGGGGCAGGACCTGCCCCGCCCGGAGAAGGCACACTACCGAACGGCGGACGGGGACACGCTGGCGGGCAAGTGCGAGGGCGGTGACCTGCTCGACGAGGACCTGTACAACCTGCCGCGAATCCAGGCGGGCATGCGGTCGGCGGCCTTCCGGAGCCTGCATCTCTGCACGCAGGAGGTCAGGATCCTCCACCACCACAAGACGCTGGAGCGCTATCTCTCTCTCGATCCCGCGGCCGCGTCCGATGGCTGAGACCGGGACGGAGGCCCGACTGCGATGGCTCGAGATCCCGATCGAGCTGCCGGAGTCCGGGAGGAGCGAGACCTTCGAGCTCGACGGGATCCCGCTCCTGCTCTGCAACGCGGACGGGCGGCCCTTCGTGGTGCGGGATGAGTGTCCCCACGTCCAGACGTCGATGCAGGGGGGCACGATCCAGGGAACGATCCTCGAGTGTCCGCTCCACGGCGGGCAGCTCGACCTCCGGGACGGGACGCCGGTCGCGATGCCGATCCGACGGCCGGCCACGTGCTATCCCGTGCGGGAGCGGAGCGAGGGAGCCGGACTGGAGATCGGGCTTCCGGCGCGAGCGGTGGAAGGCCCCGACCGGAGACGGCCTACGACAGGGCCGGCTGTCGCGGAAGGCGAGAGGCAGGGGCGGAGGCATCGGGCCTTCGAGAGTGGACCGGAGAAGGCGGAAGACGCTAGAGAGGAGCGGAAGTGATGCACGATCTCGTCGTTCGAGGCGGACTGGTGGTCGATGGAACCGGAGCCGAGCCGGTCGAGGCGGACGTGGCGATCGACGAAGGACGCGTCGTCGCGGTCGGGGCCGTCGATCGAGGCGGTCGGGAGGAGATCGACGCCCGGGGCCGGATCGTGACCCCTGGGTTCGTCGACATCCACACCCACTACGATGGCCAGGCCACCTGGGATGCGCTCCTGACGCCCACCTCGTGGCATGGCGTGACCACGGCGGTGATGGGCAACTGCGGCGTCGGCTTCGCGCCGGTCCATCGGGGACAGGAGGGCTTCCTGATCGGTCTCATGGAGGGCGTCGAGGACATCCCGGGCACGGCGCTTCATGAAGGCATCGACTGGCAGTGGGAGACCTTTCCCGAGTATCTCGACGCGCTCGAGGGCAAGCCCCGGGTCCTGGACATCGGCACCCAGGTTCCTCATGGAGCCGTTCGGGTCTACGTGATGGGCGAGCGCGGAGCGCGCAACGAGCCCGCGACGGCGCAGGACATCGACCGCCAGGCGGCCATCGTCCGAGAGGCGATCCAGGCGGGGGCCCTGGGCTTCTCGATGTCGCGCACGATCGTGCATCGCGCCGTCGACGGGGAGGTGGTGCCCGGTACCCATGCGGCCGAGGACGAGATCTTCGGGATCGCGAAGGTGCTCGGCGAGCTGGGCGAGGGACTCGTCGAGCTCGCGCCGGCGGGCATCCAGGGCGAGGACATGTCGGCGCCCGAGAAGGAGGTCGACTGGATGCGGCGGCTCTCGGCGGAGATCGGCCGTCCCGTCTCGTTCGCGCTGGTCCAGCACGACGTCGAGCCGGATCACTGGCGGAGGCTCCTCTCGCTCTGCGACGAGGCGGGAGAGCGGGATGGCGCCGACCTCCGGCCGCAGGTGAGCTCCCGCCCCACGACGCTGCTGATCGGGCTGTCTTCCTTCCATCCCTTCAGCTTCCGGCCGAGCTACCTCGAGATCGCGGATCGGCCCCTTCCGGAGCGGGTGGCGAGACTTCGAGATCCCGAGGTGCGCGCCCGCATCCTCTCCGAGAAATCGCATTACCCGATTCCGCAGATGGAGATCGTCATGCGGATGATCGAGCACGGGATCGACAAGATCTTCCGGTTGGGAGATCCGCCCGACTACGAGCCGGCCCCGGAGCAGAGCCTCGAGGCAGTCGCCGCGCGGGAGGGCAGGGAGCCCTTCGATCTGCTCTACGACTGGATGCTCGAGCTCGACGGACGCCAGCTCCTCATGCTGACCCTGCTGAACTACAGTGGCTACGACCTGGAGCCGGTTCGCGAGATGCTGACGCATCCACGGACCGCATTCGGGCTCGGCGACGGCGGCGCCCACTGCGGCGCGATCTGCGACGCGAGCACGCCGACCTCGCTCCTGGAGCACTGGGTGAAGCGTCGGACCCGGGGCCCGCGCCTGCCGATCGAGTGGGTGATCAAGAAGATGACGGCGGATACGGCCCGCCTCTACGGACTCGGCGACCGCGGCATCCTCGCTCCCGGGAAGAAGGGAGATCTGAACGTGATCGACATGGATCGCCTCCAGGTCGAGCTCCCCGAGATGGTCCACGACCTGCCGGCGGGCGCGCCCCGGTTCATCCAGCGCGCTCGCGGCTACGAGGCGACCGTGGTCTCGGGCGAGGTCACCTTCCGGGAGGGCGAGCATACGGGGCGACTGCCCGGGCGTCTGGTGCGCGGAGCGCGGGGCTGAGTCGGGCGGGGCGGGGCGGGCCGCGTCCGGGCCCGACTCGTCGGACTACCAGGTGTCGACGAAGCGGCCCGATCCCGGGCGACTCGAGCCCGCCGCCGCCCGGGCTCGCAGAACGTGTGCTCGCGTCTCGGCCGGATCGATCACGGCGTCGAGCTCGAGCTGGCTCGCCGCCTCGAGCGCCCGACCCTTCTCGTAGAGATGCCCGACGAGCTTCTCGAAGAGGGCCTCGCGTTCGGTCGGGTCCTCGACCTCCGCGAGCTGCCTCTTGAAGCCGAGGCGGACGGCGCCCTCGAGGCCCATCCCGCCGATCTCGCCGGTCGGCCAGGCGATCGTGCAGAAGGGTGCTCGGAACGAGCCACCGGCCATCGCCTGGGCACCGAGGCCGTAGGCCTTGCGCAGGATGACCGTGAAGATCGGCACCGAGAGGCTCGCACCCGCCACGAACATGCGCGAGACCTTGCGGACATGGCCCCGGGTCTCGATCTCGGGGCCGACCATGAAGCCGGGCGTGTCGCAGAGCGAGAGCACCGGTAGACCGAAGGCATCGCAGAGCTGAAGGAAGCGCGCGGCCTTCTCGGCGCCGACGTCGTCGATGGCGCCGCCGAGATGCGTGGGGTCGTTCGCGATCAGGCCGAAGGGATGACCCTCGAGTCGGATCAGCGCCGTGATCAGCCCGACGCCATGGGCGCGACGAAGCTCGAGGACGGAGCCCTCGTCGCAGAGCGTTTCGATGACGGCACGGACGTCGTAGGCGCGCTTGCGATTCTCGGGAATCAGATGACGGAGCTTCCGCTGGTCCGCGCAGGTCCATTCGGGAACGCTCCCCTGGAAGTACGCGAGGGTGCGTCGCGCCTGCCGGACGCCCTCGGCCTCGTCGTCGACCCGCAGGTCGATGACGCCGCTCCTCTCCTGAACGAAGCTCGGGCCGACGTCCTCGGGTGCGAAGACGCCCAGGCCGCCTCCTTCGCTCATGGCC
>CAYXLY010000042.1:0-13130 GCA_964466005.1 uncultured Spirochaetaceae bacterium
GAGTTCCTCTTCCCGCGCAACCTGCTGGAGCGCGTCCTGGGCGCCTCGCGCGGACAGGGGGGCGCGGCTGCGGACTCGCGTTGGGAGCCTCGCCAGCTCGTCTGGTGGCTCGCGCGTCGTCTCGAGACGCATCGGGACGCCCCCGAGCTCGCCCGGCTCGCGTCCCCGCTGCGGGGCGTCGATGGAGACTGGCGACTCCTACAGCTGGCCCATCAGCTCGCTCATCTCTTCGATCGCTACATCACGGATCGTCCCGATCGGGTGCTGCTCTGGCCGAGCGTCGATCTCGCCCGCCTCGATCCGGAAGAGCGCTGGCAGGCCTGGCTCTTTCGTGGACTCGTCGAGGACCTGGGCGGCGACCATCTCGCGGGTCGCGCCGCCTCTCTCGTGGAGCGGCTGCGATCGGAGGATTCGGACGTCTTCGCGTCCGGGCTGGAGGGGGCGCTGCCGGAGGCGATCGAGGTCTTCGCCGTCTCCACCCTCGCACCGCTCTACCTCGACGTGCTCGACGCGCTGGCGATGCGGATCGACGTCCACCTCTCGATCCTGAGCCCGTCGCGCGTCTACTGGGGCGATCTCTGGCGTGAGCTCCGGGACGAGGAGTGGGTGGGGAGGGTCGGGACCGGGATTGCTCCGGAGACGGAGACGGAGACGGGGAAAGGGGCGTCGGGTCTCTTCACCGCGCCGCGGGGCGCCGCGGCGCGCCTGCTCGTCGGACTCGGTCGCCTGGGCGGGGATTTCCAGCTCTGCCTCGAGCAGCGCACGACCTATCGTGAGAGCGGAGTCGATCTCTTCGAGGATCCGACCTCCGCCGTCGGAGACCGTCCTCCGAGCCTGCTCGCTCGCCTGCAGGCGAATTTTCTGGATCTCGAGGACGGCTGGACGGAGGTCCCCGTCTCACCCGACGACGACTCGATCCGGGTCCATCTCTGCCATGGTCCGAAGCGCGAGCTCGAGGTCGTCGAGAGCCTCCTGCGCGAGGCCTTCGAGCGGGACCCTTCCCTGACACCGGAAGATGTCATCGTGATGGCCCCCCGGATCGAGACGCTGGCTCCTTATGTCGAGGCCGTGTTCGGGGTGCCCGGAGAGGACGAGTCCGCGATCCCCCATCGGATCGCCGATCGCAGCACCTTCAGCCGCTCTCCGGTGGCCGAGGCCTTCGCGCGGCTGCTCGAGATGCTCTCGGGCCGCGCCGGGCGCAGCGAGGTCCTGGGCTGGCTGGCGCGCGAGCCCGTGCGCGCCCGCTTCGGGCTGGGTGCCGCCGAGGTCGACCGTCTCGCGGAGTGGGCCGAGCGCGCAGGCATCCGCTTCGGCCTCGACGCCGCGCATCGGGCCGATCTCGGCCTGATGGAGTCGTCCCTGCATACCTGGAGCGGGGGGCTCGACCGCCTCGCCCTGGCTCATGCGGTGGGGGCCAGCGATGCCGTCCATGCGGGTCTGACGCCCGAGCCCCTGGACGAGCTCTCCGACCCGAGCCTTCTCGGCGCGGTCGGTGAGCTCCAGGCGGGGCTCTCGGCGGCGCGTCTCGAGATCGGGCGCCCCCGCAGCGTCGAGGCCTGGTGCGACTGGCTGACGCGACTGCTCGAGGAGACGGTGTCGCAGGACGACGTCAACGCGCACGAGCACACGACGATCCGGAGTGTCCTGCTCGAGATGGGGACCACGGCGCGGGAGGCCGGATTCGATTCGGCCATGCCCTTCGAGGCGATCCGGGAGCGCGTGCTGCGCGCCCTCGAGCTGGCCCCGCCGCCTCAGGGCTTTCTCTCCGGCGGCGTCACCTTCTGCGAGCTGGTTCCGCTGCGCGCGATTCCTTTCCGCGTGATCGCGATCCTCGGGCTCTCCGACGCCGACTTTCCTCGCGGCCGACCCGCCCCGAGTCACGACCTCGTCGCGCGGGATCCCCGCCCGGGCGATCGGAGCCCGAGGCAGGATGACCGACACCTCTTCCTGGAGGCCCTGCTCTCGGCGCGCGATCGATTGATCCTGACCGTGCCCGGTCGCGATCTCCGCGATGGCTCGGATCTCCCGCCCTCGGTCGTGGTCAGCGACCTGATCGATGCGCTGGAGGAGAGCTTCACGCTGGCCGCCGACACGGCCCAGACCGCAGCGACCGATGCGGCCGACGAGGGGAGCGCGGCGGGGAGGCGCGAGCGCCCGACGCTGCGGGAGTGGCTCGTCGTGGCCCACCCGCTGCAATCCTTCAGTGAACGTTATTTCGAGGAGGGAGGGGATCCCCGCCTGGCCGGCCGGGATCGGGAGGCGTTCGAGGGCGCACGGGCCCGACGGCAGGCCCGGCTCGAGCAGGGCGGGGGACCTCGTCGCTTCCTGGATGCCCCGATCGCGCGGCCTCTGCTCCGGCTGCCGGACGAGAGGCCGCAGCTCTCGATCGAGGCGCTCTGCGACCGGATCCTGCGGTCCTCGCGTCATTTCGCTCGCGACCGACTCGGATTGCGCCTGCCGCGTCCGGAGCGCATCTCGGGCGACCTCGACCCCGCGACCCTCGACGGACTGGAGCGCTACCGACTCGGAAGCGCCTTCCTCGAGCATCTCGAGGCCGGGGCCTCGATCGAGGAGGCGGAGCGGCGCCTCGAGGCGAATGTCCTGCTGCCCGCTGGGGTGCCGGGCCGTCTCGCGGCCCGCGACCTCCGCCGGGAGGTCGAGCGGATCCTCGAGGTGGCGAGCAAGAGGCGCGCCGGATCGCGTCTCGACGATCGGCCCTTCGATCTCGATCTCGAGACGGAGGCCCTCGGGAAGGTGCGGATCACCGGGACGCTGGACGATCTCTGGCCCGGAGGCCGGGTCCGTCTCGCCTTCACCCGGATCGGCGGCGCGGGAGATCTCGAGCTCTGGATCCGTCATCTCGTGCTCTGCGCGTGGCTCGAGGAGGAGAAGCTCGCCTGTCCGCCCGAGAGCTTCCTGGTAGGCCGGCCGACGAGCGGTTCGGAGGGCAAGCGCGTGGTCCGCCTCGCGCCGGTGAGCGAGCCCGACCGTCCCCTGGCGACCCTCTTCGAGTGGGCCTGGAGCGCCGACGAGGCGCCGTTGCCCTTCTTTCCGAAGAGCTCGCGGCGTTATGTCGAGAAGCACGTCGCCTCCGGCCCGGCGATCGCCTGGCGAGAGGCGCAGGGAGAGCTCTTCGGGCGCGATGCCCTGAACGACCGTCCCGCCGAGATCGAGCGGGACCTCGAGACCCGACGGGTCTGGGAGGGGCTCTCACCGGTCGAGATGTCGACCGGGCCGTCTCTTCGTTACCGCTTCGAGGAGCTGGCCTCGGGCTTCTTCGAGCCCCTGCTGCGGGCGCGCACGGAGTCGACCGAGTGAGCGCGCTCGATCCCTGGCGACTCCCGCTCGGCGGCACCCATCTCATCGAGGCGAGTGCGGGCACGGGCAAGACCCATACCTTGACGACGCTCTATCTCCGGCTGCTGGTCGAGGAGCAGCTGCGGCCCTCCGAGATCCTCGTCGTGACCTATACCCGAGCCGCGACGGCCGAGCTGCGCGAGCGCGTCCGTGGCCGGATCCAGGAGGCCATCCGGGCCGGAGAGGAAGACGGGACATCGGGAGCCGGGAGCCCGGATCGAGAGGCCCTGCGCGAGATCGCCGCGACGGCGCGACGCAGCGCGGAGGATCTGGGTCGCCCGGATGCCCTGCGTCGAGCGCTCCGGGAGTTCGACGAGGCCGCGATCTTCACGATCCATGGGTTCTGCCAACGCGTGCTGCAGGAGCATGCCTTCGAGAGCGGAGCGCCCTTCGATGCAGAGCTCGTCGAGCATGCCGATCCGATCGAGCGCACGCTCGCCCGCGATCTCTGGGCGCGGGAGATCGAGGGCGAGGATCCGCTCTTCGTGGAGTGGCTGCTGGTCGGCAGGGGCCGGCGCTGGCAGTTCGAGCCGGATCCGCTGCATCGCGGCCTGATCCGGATCCTCGGGGCCGACGAGGAGATGCCGGTGCTGCCGACGCGTCCGGCCGAGGACGGCGCCGCGCAGGCCGGCGAAGAGCTGGACCTGGATCGGCTGCTCGCCGCCTGTCGGACTGCCTGGGTGGAGTGGGCGGACGCCTGGCAGGACGACCGAGGCGGTCGCCTGGAGTGGCTGCTCGACACGGCCAACCTGAATCAGCAGACCCACAAGCGGGAACGGATCGAGGCCGTCTGGATTCCCTGGCTCGACGATCGCGCTGCCTCCCTCGCGGCCTCGGCGGGCGGGGCGCACGCGGGTCCGGACCCGACCCTGCTCGGCCCGCTGCCGGTCTGGTGGAAGAACCTGCTTCCGGAGACGATCGCCCGGAAGCTGAAGAAGGGCGGGACGGCGCGAGACGACGCGTTCTTCGACGCCTGCGCCACCGTGCAGCAGACCATCGAGGCGGTCGAGGCGGCCTTCCGGGATCATGCCCTGGTGCTTCGTCGTCGATTCGTGGAGGCGGTCCGGGAGGCGTCGCGCCGACGCCGCGACGAGCGACACCGGCTCTTCTTCGACGACCTGCTGAGTGAGGTCCGGCGCGCGATCCGGGGCTCGGAGGGTGAGCCGCTCGTCGGTCTGCTTCGGGAGAAGATGCCCTTCGCCCTGATCGACGAGTTCCAGGACACCGATCCGGTCCAGTACGAGATCTTCCGCCGGGTCTGGCATCGCGAGTCGGAGGAGCGGGCCCGCGGCGGCCTGCTCCTCATCGGAGACCCGAAGCAGGCGATCTACTCCTTTCGCGGCGCCGACATCTTCACGTATCTGCGGGCGCTAGAGGACGCGGCGGGAGCGCCGTGGGCGCTGTCGGTGAGCTACCGCTCGGATCCCGGCCTGATCCATGCGCTGAACGCGCTCTTCTCGCGTCCACCGCATGCCTTCGGAATCGACGCGATCCGGTTCCAGCCCGTCGATCCGAGGCCCGGCGCGCGGTCGCTGCTCGAGGTGCCCGGGCGCTCCCGGGCGGGGCTGCGCGTCGTGATGGCCGAGCGTGCGCAGGCGTCGGCGGCGCTCGGCGAGCCGGTCGAAGGTCCGCTTCCCGTCCGCTTCGGACGCGTCGAGCTGATGGAGGCGTTCGCGCGCGACGTGGCGGAGCTGCTCGAGTGCGGCGCGCGGATCGACGGGCGCGCCCTCGTCCCCTCGGACGTCGCCGTGCTCTGTCGGACGAAGAAGGAGCTGGGTCGGGCCCGGGAGGCCCTCGTCGCACTCGGTATTCCCTGCGTCGACCGCGGCGATCGGGACGTCTTCGAGTCCCGCGAGGCCTGGGAGCTCGTCTGCATCCTGCGAGCGATGCTGCATCCCGGCGACCCGGGCCTGCTGCGGGCGGCGCTCTCGACCGCGGCGCACGGTCTCGACGCGTCGGCGATCGCGGCGCTCGACGACGAGGCCTCCGCGCTGGAGGCGGCTGCGGAACGCTTCGCCGGCTATGGCCGGCTCTGGACGCAGGCGGGGCTCACGCGCGCCCTCGAGACCTGGCGCCGGGAGGAGGGCGTGAGCCCGCGGCTGCTGGCCCTCGAGGACGGTGAGCGGCGCTTGACCAATTGGCTCCATCTCGCCGAGCTGCTCCAGGGCATCGCGCTCGAGCGCGCGCCCTCGCGCAGGGGGCTGGTCGACTGGCTCGAGCGGGCGATCGCCGACGAGGAGGCGCGGCTGGAGGTCGGCGCCGAGGCCTCTCTGCTTCGCCTCGAGCGCGACGACGAGGCCGTCTCCCTGGTGACCCTCCATCGCAGCAAGGGGCTCGAGTACGAGATCGTCTATCTGCCGAGTCTCTGGGAGGAGCCTTCGAGGGGGAGGCTGCCCGCACGAGAGAAGGCGCAGGAGGATCAGGGCCAGATCCCGCCCGTGCGCTTCCACGATGCCGGAGCCGGCCGCCGCAGCCTCGATCTGGGCGGACCCGGCTATGCGGATCATGTCGAGCAGGCCCGCGAGGAGGCGCGCTCGGAGGCGCTCCGTCTCCTCTATGTCGGCCTGACCCGCGCGCGGCGACAATGCGTCGTGTTCTGGGGGGCGATCGGGAAGAGCCATGGAGCGACGCCCCTCGCCGGGCTCCTCGACGTGAACGACGTCGATGGTCCCGGGGAGGGCCTCGAGGAGCGGGCTCGCCGGATCGCGAAGTGGACTGACGACGACTGGCTTCGGGCCTGGCACGCGGTCGGCGAGAAGGCTCGCGAGGCGGCCGAGGCCGACGGGAGCTTGAGGGAGGCAGAGCCGCTGTCGGTCGAGGGAGCGCGACCCGGGTCCCGGGCGCGGTGGCGGCCGCCGGACTGGAGTCCGCCGGTGCTCCGCGCTCCGCGCCCCTCGTCCTCGCTACCCGGGGCCCTCCGGACGACGAGCTTCTCCGGGCTCGTGCGGGGTGCGCAGCGGGGCCTGTCGAGCGGGCCGTGGGCGATCGGGCGCGATCTCGATGCGTTGCTCGAAGAGGCGCACCCCTTCGAGAGCGAGCGCGGGGCGGGCTCGGATCTCGCCGGAGGCATGGACGTCTTTCCTCGGGGCACGGAGGCGGGCACGCTGCTCCACGAGGTGCTGGAGTCGGTGCGCCTCGATGCGTTCGACGACGAGGCGGTCACGGCGCTCGCCTCGCGCGCGCTCGATCGCAACGGGCTCGATCCCGCCTGGAGCGCCTCGGTTCGACACGTGGTCCGCTCGGTGTCGCAGACTCCGCTGCGCCGGTCTCCGACGCGGCTCCGGCTGGGCGACCTGGCGCCCGGGCAGCTGCGGTCCGAGATGGAGTTCACGCTGGCGGCGCCCGGCGGGTCGGAGCAGGGAGCCTTCGAGCCCGGCCGGCTCGCCGACCTGCTCGCGAAGACGGAGAGCGGGTCGCTGCTCTCCCGCTATGCGCCGCGCGTGGCCTGCCTCGGCTGGCGCGAGCTCCGAGGCTATCTGCGGGGATTCATCGACGCGGTCTTCTTCGACGGAGAGCGCTATTTCCTGCTCGACTACAAGTCGAACCATCTCGGCAGCGCACAGGCCGACTATCGTCCGGATCGGCTCGGCGCTCCGATGATCGAGCACGACTACGTGCTCCAATACCTGCTCTACACCGTCGCCCTCGACCGGCACCTCGGCCGGATCCTGCCCGACTACGACTACGAGCGGCATTTCGGAGGCGTCTACTACCTCTTCCTGCGCGGGCTGGCGCTCGAGCACGAGCCGGGCTGCGGCATCTTCTTCGATCGTCCGGAGGAGTCGACGATCCGGGGGATCTCCGCGCTGCTCGGCGGCGGGCGGGAGGCGGAGTCATGAGCGGCAGAGCAGAGATCGGCAGAGCCGCCGCCCGGCCGGCATCCGGCCCCGCGATCGGCTCGGAAGACGCGCTCGAGAGGCGGCTCGCGAGCGCGCGCGCGCTCGGAATCCTCTCCCCTCTCGACGTGGAGCTCGCCCTCCGGCTGGCGCGTCTCTATGGCGAGACCCGGCCGGGCGTCGCCTGGGCGATCGCGGTCGTCTGTCGGCAGGAGGCCGTCGGCCATGTCTGTGCGGATCTCCCGCGACTCGCAGCCGAGGGGCTGGTCGTCGAGAGCGAGGGCCGCATCGAGTCTCATGTCCTGCTTCCGGCCGACGAGCCCTTCGAGGATTGGATCGGGGCGATCGAGAAGAGCCCCCTGGTCGCACGAGCCGAGGCGATCGACGCGAGCGAGCCGCGTCCTCTCGTGCTCGACGGGGCTCGTCGGCTCTATCTACGGCGTTCGTTCGACGACCAGCGTCGGCTCGCGGAGAGCCTGCGTCGGCGCCTGAGCGCGCCGGATCTCGCGCCGGAGGGCGAGGGAGGGAGATCGGAGTCGGCGACCCCCTCGGACGCTTCGGTGACGGAGATGGAGACGGAGGCGCGACTGGGGCGGCTCGCGCTCGCGAGCGGGCGCGGGACGGAGACCACGCGTCGCGCCCTGGAGCTCGGTCGCGCGCGACCGCTCTCGATCGTGACCGGCGGGCCGGGGACGGGCAAGACGACCCTCGTCGTCCGTCTGCTGGCGCTGCTGATCGAGGAGGCGCTCGCCCACGGAAGGAGGCCGCCATCGATCCGGCTCCTGGCGCCGACCGGGAAGGCGGCGGCCGCGCTGGGGGCTTCCGTCGTGCGCGGGAGCTCGGAACTCGATGTCGCCGACGGCGTGCGCGAGGCGCTTCCGACGACGGCGGAGACGCTCCACCGTGCCCTGCGTCGACAGACCCGGCGAGACGCCTTCGGCCGCCCGCACGCGCTCTCCCTGACCGAGGACGTCGTCGTCGTCGACGAGGCCTCGATGGTGGACCTGGCGATGATGGCGCGGCTCTTCGAGGCGTGTCGCGAGGTCGAGCGACTGATCCTGCTCGGGGATCCGGACCAGCTCGCCTCGGTCGATTCCGGTGCGGTGCTCGGTGAGCTCTGCCAGGCGCAGGCCGGCGGCGCGGGCGTGTCGGGGCTCGAACGCTCGATCGTGACCCTGCGCGAGAGCCATCGCTTCGCTGCCGGAGGCGACATCGCCCGGCTCGCCGAGGCGATCCGCATCGGCGACGCGGACGCCATGCTCGAGCTTCTCGACGATCCCGCGCTCCCTGCGATCGAGCGCTGTGACGTCGAGTCGGTGGAGGTCGTTCGCGGGCGACTCCTTCGCGCCAGCCTCGAGGCACAGCGATCCCTCCGCGAGGTCGAAGATCCGGGGACGAAGCTCGCGCGAATGGGCGCGCATCGCGTGCTCTGCGCCCATCGACGCGGTCCGCTCGGGGTCGAGGCGCTCTGTGCCGTCCTCGACGAGGCGATGGCCTTCGAGCGTCGGACTCCCCGCCGCTCGGGCTGGTGGCGGGGCCGCCTCCTGCTCGTCACGCGCAATGCGCCGGATCAGGATCTCTGGAACGGGGACGTCGGTCTGGTCGAGGAGACCGGAGCCGGGCTGCGGGCGCTCTTCCCGGACGGCTCGGGCGGAGTCCGCATGCTCTCGGCCGGCCGCCTGCCCGCCCACGAGAGCGCGATCGCGATGAGCATCCACAAGAGTCAGGGCTCCGAGTTCGAGTCGGTGGACCTGGTGCTCGGCAATCGCGTCTCCCGGCTGATGACGCGCGAGCTGCTCTATACCGGTGTCACCCGGGCACGCGAAAGGCTGCGCATCCACGCCAGCCCCGAGATGTTGCGGGAGGCGGTGGCTCGGCGGGTGCAGCGCGACTCGGGACTCCGGGACGCGCTGCGCGCGGAGACGAGCGCGTGAGTCGAAGAGGACGGAGCCGGGGCGATCGCGGCGCGAGGCCGGGCGCGGCGGGCGGCCGGAAGGGGACCGGGGAGGGAGGAGAGGGCGCGGAAGCGGCGGGTCGCGTCGTGGCGCATCACGGGGTCGCCGTGCTCGTGCGCCTCGACTCGGGCGAGACGGCCCAGCTCTGGCTGGCGCCGGGCCAGCGCGCCGTCGTCGGCGATCGGGTCGAGACGAGAGGCGAGCGGATCGAGGTCCTGCCGGCGCACGGCGTGCTCCGGCGACGCGATGCGCGGGGGCGCGAGCGGACCATCGCCGTCAACCTCGACGTGCTGGGGATCGTGATCGCGCCGGAGCCCCGCGAGCCTCCGGGCTATGTCGATCGAGGCATCGTGATCGCGCGCACGGCCTCGATCGAGCCTCGACTGATCGTCAACAAATGCGATCTCGAGGGCGCGGAGGCGCTCGCCGAGCGGCTCGAGTCGATCTACGGTGGATCGGTTGCGCTCCATCGCGTCTCGGCGCGGACGGGTGAGGGACGCGAGGATCTCCGGGAGGCGCTCGCCGGCGGCCGGCTGGGAGCGCTCGTCGGTCCCTCGGGCGTCGGAAAGAGCTCTCTGCTCAACGCCCTGGTCGAGGACCTCGAGCTCGCGATCGGTCCACTCAATCGCGGCAGTGGCCAGGGACGACACACGACGACGACGGCGACGCTCCACCTGCTCGAGGGCGGAGGCCTGCTGGTGGACACCGCCGGCTTCAAGGATTTCATCGCGGTCGATGTCGGGACCCTCGACGCCGCTCGGCATTTTCCCGGCTTCGAGGCGGCCGTGGAGCGCGGCTGCCGCTTTCGGGATTGTCTGCACCGCAGCGAGCCCGGCTGCGCGGTCCTCGATGCGCTCGCGCGGGAGGACATCGAAGCGCGGCGGCATCGCGCCTATCTCGGCCTGCTGGCGGACCTCGAGGCGCCGACGTTGCGGGATCGGGGGACGCGCGGGCCCCCGCGACCGAAGGGCTCTTGAGGGGGCCTCCGGGTCCGTCGAAGGGCGGATGCGCTCGGCATCCGCCCCTCGTCGGATCGGGATCAGAAGTCCTCCGGTCGCTCGAAGCTGATCGGGCCGATCTTCCCGCCGCGCAGGTCGCGCAGGAAGAGGTCGGCGGATCGGTCCAGGTCGACGTGTCCCCCGGCTCGCAGGGCACCGCGCCTGCGTCCGATCGCCTCGAGGAGGGCGACGGCCCGGCTCGCGTCCTCGGGATCGTCGGGGGTTCGTGACAGGATCGCGGGAAGCTCGGCCTCCAGACCATATCGGGCGGCGAGCAGGTCGGGATGGCGATCGGCGAGGAAGCAGGCCGCCCAGCCGGCCACGTCGACCGGCTGGAAGGCGGTCTCGCGGATCGCGCCGCTCGCGGCCAGTCGAAGGGCTCCCGTCTGATCGTCGAGCTTCGGCCAGAGCACTCCGGGCGAGTCGAAGATCGAGAGGTCCGAGTCGAGCTCGAAGCGCTGGGCATGGCGGGTGATCGCGGGCTGATCCCCGACCCGGGCGATGCGACGACCGGTGAGCGTATTGATGAGGGTCGACTTGCCGACATTCGGAATTCCCACGACCAGCGTCCGCAGGGTCCGTCCCGGACCTCCGCGATTCGGCGCCAGCTCGCGACAGCGGCGCGGGATCGCGCGCACGCTCCGCGAATCCCGCATCACCAGCGCCAGCGGCCGGGGCCCCTCCCAGGCCTCGATCCAGGCTGCGGTCGTCTCGGGGTCGGCGAGGTCGGACTTCGAGAAGACCGTCAGGACCGGCTTGGCCTCGGCGAGCTTCGCGAGCAGGGGGTTCCGGCTCGAGCGGCGGAGCCTCGCATCGACGAGCTCGATCACGACGTCGACCTTCCGGATGGCGGCGGCGATCTCGCGACGGGCTCGATTCATGTGGCCCGGAAACCAGTGGATGGGCATGGCGGAATCCAGTGCAGGGCGTTCGGCCTGCGAGAGCCGGGAGTGGGAGTCAGAGTGAGAGTGAGGGTAGGGGTGGGAGTGGGCCGGACGGCGGACGGCGCGCAACGATAGCGGTCGCGCGCGCCCGGAGGTTACTCTCCGACGGCTGCAGCGGCAGGGGAGGGCGCATGGAGGGAGAGAGCCCGGAGTGGGGAGAGTCGATCCGAGCGCTGCTGGCTCGGGATCGGGCCGGCGGCGGCGCGGTCGTGCGGGGATGGCTCCGAACCGTTCGGCATGCCAAGGGCGTCTCGTTCCTCGACGTCTCCGACGGCTCGTGCCTGTCCGGGATGCAGGTCGTGGCGAGCCCGGAGACCGAGGGCTTCGAGGAGATCGTCCGGCATCTCTCGACGGGCTGTGCCGTCGAGGCCGAAGGCGAGATCGTCGACTCGCCGGGCAAGGGCCAACGCTTCGAGCTCCACGCCTCGAGGGTGAGGCAGGTCGGTCCGGCGGGCGATGCGTACCCGCTGCAGAAGAAGCGACACAGCTTCGAGTTCCTCCGCACGATCGCCCATCTGCGGCCGCGGACGAACACGCTCGGCGCCGTGCTCCGCGTCCGGAACGCCACGGCCATGGCGATCCACGACTTCTTCCAGCGGGAGGAGTTCATCCTTCTCCACACGCCGATCATCACGACCTCGGATGCGGAGGGGGCGGGAGAGATGTTCCGGGTCACGACGCTGCCGCCGGGCGAGGCGCCTCGGGACGCGGAAGGCCGGATCGACGAGTCGCGGGACTTCTTCGGTCGCCCGACCTTCCTCACGGTCTCGGGGCAGCTCGAGGCCGAGATCGGTGCGCTCGCACTCTCACGCGTCTACACGTTCGGGCCGACCTTCAGGGCGGAGAACTCGAATACCGCGCGTCATCTCGCCGAGTTCTGGATGGTCGAGCCCGAGGTCGCGTTCTGCACGCTCGATGGGCTGGTCGATCTAGCCGAGCGCTTTTTGAAGTCGGTCTTCTCCGCGGTCCTCGATCAGTGCGAGGAGGACATGGCGTTCTTCGAGAAGCGCGTCGAGCCCCGGGCGGTCGAGCGGATGCGCACGGTCATCGACGAGTCCTTCGAACGCATGACCTATCGCGAGGCGGTCTCCATCCTCGAGCGATCCGGGAGGTCCTTCGAGTTTCCGGTGGGCTTCGGTCTCGATCTCCAGAGCGAGCACGAGCGCTGGCTCAGCGAAGAGCATGTCCGGCGGCCCGTGGTGGTGACGGACTGGCCCGCCTCGATCAAGGCGTTCTACATGTACCGCAACGACGATGCCGAGACGGTCGCGGCGATGGACGTGCTCGTCGGCGGCGTCGGCGAGATCATCGGAGGCTCCCAGCGCGAGCATCGACTCGCGGTGCTCGAGCGGACCCTCCGGGAGCAGGGACTCGATCCGGCCGACTACGGCTGGTATCTCGATCTGCGCCGCTTCGGAAGCGTGCCGCATGCGGGCTTCGGGCTCGGCTTCGAGCGGATCGTCCAGTTCATGACGGGCATGAGCAATATCCGCGACGTGATCCCCTTCCCGCGGACGCCGGGACAGGCGGAGTTCTGAGGACACTCGCCCCACCGTCCCCAGCGCCCCTCACGGGCCGTAGGTCTCCCGGGCCCAGCGGTCGAGCGCCGCGTTCATCCGCTGGAGGGCGTCCGCGGAGAACCGCTCCTCACTCCGGAGCCTGCGCATCTCGACCTCGAGGTCGTAGAGCCTCTCGAGCTCGGCCCTTCGCCCCCGCGTCGCGAGCGTCTCGCTTCGGCGGCGATCGGAGACGGCCTCCGGATCTTCGTCGAGGAAGCGCCGCTCGAGCTCGCTCTGCTCGCGCTCGATCCGGGTCCGTCGCGCCCGTACCCGGTTCAGTCGACGCACGACGGCGTCGTATCGCTCCTCGGCGTCCGCGGCCGTCGGATCGAAGGGGCGAATCATCTCGACGACGGGGGAAGGGCTCATGTGAAGGACTCCTGGGCTCGGGCGAGGCAGCACGTCGGATCGTCCCGGTCTGCGTTCCACGCTCGCGTGAAGCCCGGTGCGTGAAGCCCGGGTGGGAGGACCGCGGCTCCGC
>CAYXLY010000042.1:13140-16513 GCA_964466005.1 uncultured Spirochaetaceae bacterium
CACGGGCGCCCCGGCGTCCCACACGGACTCCCCGCCAGATTGGTCAGACTTTCCCAATCTAGGATCCCGCATCGAGCTTATGAAGAGTCAGATCGGGAGTGGATGTCGATTCTCGGTGAGAGCGCGGCGTGCGCCCCCCGCCCGCGCGCCCGGTGGGGCGCGCCGGAGCCTTCATGCGGCCCTCATGCGGCACAGACGAAGTCGACGTCTTCCCTGAAGCCCATCGACTCGAGCGCCGATCGGATGGCCGCGCGCGGGCCGGCGCCTGCGACGGAGGTCACGACCGGTAGACGAGGATGATCGCGAAGTGCCTCGGGCGGGATCACTTCGGCGCCGTGGAGCGTCTCGTGGAGGCGCCGGGGGTGGACGTCGACGATCGAGATGGGTCGATGTCCGAGACCCTCGAGCGCGCGACGCAGCGCCCTGCCGGTCCGTCCGTGACCCCAGAGCACGTAGTCCGGCTGATCCGCGAGAAAGTCCCGGCTGAGGTGCCAGGCGCGACAGGCGGTGAACTGCTCGAGCGCGTAGGCGGGATGGGTCCGGGAGAGCCGATCGGGATGATCGCGCCAGCCCAGGAGGCGGCGTGGGACGATGCCGACGCGGGGGCCGGCCCGCAGCAATCGCAGGAGCAGGTCGTAGTCCTCGGGCCATCCGCGGTCGCGATAGGGGTGGGTCTCGAGCGCCGTGCGGCGAATGGCGAGCGTGGGGTGGGCGATGGGGCACTCGATGAAGCGGCTCCGGCGGATGTCCTCGGGGCTCTTCATCGAGTCGAGCCAGCTCTCGTAGGCGCGTCGTCCCGCAGTGAGCCCGCGACGCGGGAAGAGTCGAACACCGGCGCCGACGGCGGCGAGCTCCGGTCGAGCCTCGAGCAGGGCCCGCTGCAGGGCCAGCCGATCGCGATGCATCCAGTCGTCGGCGTCCATGCGCGCGATGATCGGGGCCCGGCAGAGGGTCGTGCCCTCCTGAAGGGTCGGCACGAGCCCCCGATGAGGTCGGGCGATGACCCGGATGCGCGGGCTCCGGGCTGCGAGTCGACGGGCGAGGGCGAGTGAGCCGTCGGTCGAGCCGTCATCGATGAGCACGCATTCGAGCGCGCTCTCCGACTGGCGCAGGATGCTCGAGACGCAGCCGGCCAGGGTCTTCTCTGCATTGTGGACCGGCAGAAGGACGGAGACGCGCGGCGAGGTCATTCGACGAGGGCGGCGTCCGCCACGAGTGAGGGGGACTCGCAACAGCCCGCTTCCTTTCGGCAGGAGGGGTCTCTTTTTTTCGCTCCGATGGCCGATGCAAGGGAGGCCCCCGTGCCGGTCCGACCGAGCTGGAGTTCGCACGTGTTCCGAAGGATGAAGGGCCAGGAAGAGTGGCAGTCCTCGCCGGGATCCGGTCGGAAGGGTCTCGTGTCCGTCGCATTCGCCGTGGGTCTGTCGCTCTGTGCGGGGATCGCCCTGGCGCAGGCCGGCGAGGAGGAGATCAAGGCGGCCTTCCTCTTCAACTTCGCCCGGTACGTGGAGTGGCCGGCGAGCAGCTTCGACGGCGACGAGACGCCCGTTCGGGTCTGTCTCATCGGCGCGGGCGGCTTCGCGAAGACCGTCTCCGAGAGCGTCTCGGGCAAGCGGGTGGATCGACGGTCGGTCGAGGTCATGGAGGCCGAGGATCCCGCATCCGCCGTCGACTGCCACATCCTCTTCGTCGGGGAAGGGGTCGGGGCCGCGCGCTCGAAGCTGATCGCGAAGCTCGCGAAGGCGCCGGTGCTCACCGTGTCCGACTCCGAGGGGTTCGCCCGGGCGGGCGGAATCGCGAACTTCTATCGCGCCGACAAGAAGGTGCGCTTCGAGATCAATCCCGGCGCTGCGCGGGATGCGGGATTGCGGATCAGCTCGCAGCTGCTTCGACTCGCGAGGGTCGTGGAGTAGACATTCGAGGGGCACGCGGAGCGTGCTCGTCGCGAACGGGAAACCGGAGAGGACGGCCGAAGGCATGACGGAGTTGCGGGCCCGGACCCCGATCGAGGTCGGGCGGGAGTCGATTCAGCGACGCATCGTGCGAAGCTTCTTCGCGACCGCTGCGCTGGTGCTCGTGCTGACCGCGGGCGCGCTCTTCACGACCGCCCTGCTTCAGTTCCAGCAGAGCACGGATCGGAGCCTCGGCGTGCTGGCGCGCGTCATCGGGAGCAACACCGAGGCCTCCCTGCTCTTCGACGACGCACAGGCCGCCGGCGAGACTCTCTCCGCCTTGCGAGCCCGGGAGAGCGTGGTGGCGGCGATCGTCTACGACGCCGAGGGAGAGGTCTTCGCACAGTACCTGCGCGAGGGCGTCGACGACTTCGAGGTCCCCGAGGACCTCGCCTACGAGCCGAGATGGGGAGCGAACCAGATCGATCTGGCGACTCCGATCTCGATGGGCGGGAGGCCGATCGGAACGGTCTTCCTTCGATCCGACACGCGGGAGGTCAAGCAATTCCTCGCGACCTCGGTCGGCATCGTCGCCGGCGTGCTGCTGATCGCGCTCTCGCTCTGCGGGTACGGCGCCGCGCGGCTCCGGACCCGGATCGCAGGGCCGCTCGAGCTGCTCGTCGAGGGCTCGGGCGCGATGGCCGGGGGCGACCTCTCCACGCAGGTCGACATCCGGAGCGACGACGAGATGGGCGTGCTCGCGCGCTCGTTCAATGCCATGGCCTCGAGTCTGAGAGGACTGATCTCGCGCGTCGGGGAGAACACGCGGTACGTCGCCCAGGCGACCGAGCAGCTGTCTGCCGAGAGCCAGGCCATGGGCGAGGAGGCCAGCCGCCAGGAGCAGGCCGTCGAGGAGACGGCCGAGTCGATCGGTCACATCACGCAGTCGATGCACACGGTCAACGCGAGCGTGGAGGCGCTCTCCGAGACCGCGATCGAGACCTCCAGCGCGGCGATCGAGATGGATTCGTCGATCGCGGAGACCGCGGGTCATATCGATCGTCTCTCGGAGATCATCGACTCCACGGCCTCCAGCGTGGTCGAGATGACGAGCGCGATCCGCGAGATCGCCCAGAGCGCCGACACGCTGAACCGGTCGACGGACTCGACGGCGGAGGCCCTGGAGCTGCTCTCGGGATCGGTCCGTCAGGTCGAGTCCAACGCGAACGAGAGCTTCGGTCTCTCCGAGGACACGGCACGCAAGGCCGAGAAGGGGATGGCGGCGGTCCATCAGACCGTCGAGGGCATGGAGCAGATCCAGGTCTCGTTCCAGGGCCTCGAGGCCATCATCTCCAGCCTCTCCTCGAAGAGCGAGTCGATCGGCGCGGTCGTGAAGGTGATCGAAGGCGTCGTCGAGCAGACCAATCTGCTCGCGCTGAACGCGGCGATCATCTCCTCCCAGGCCGGCGAGCACGGTCGCG
>CAYXLY010000043.1:0-16382 GCA_964466005.1 uncultured Spirochaetaceae bacterium
TCGCCGGGATTACGGCCTACAAGATCACCCGGCAGAGCCTCAACTTCTTCGTCGACGAGCGCCTGCAGCAGGATCTCGTCTTCATCCACGACGCGGACAGCCCCGCCGACAGTCGCGGGCGGATGACCGAGCTCGACTTCGAGCAGTTCCCCGCGATGGTCGAGATCTTCAACGACTCGCTCGAGCCCGGGGATCCGGGCTTCCTCACGCCCGATCGCCTGGTGGGCTTCGGAATGGGACCGGATACGGAGATCGCGCGGGGACTCCGGCCCGGTGGCATCACGTACTCGAACTTCGAGGGCCTCGAGCTCGACCTCGGCTTCGGAAACGACACGCTGGAGATCGACTCGGTCCACGAGCGCGACGATGCCTCGCGGACCTTCACGCGCATCCGCACCGGACGCGGTGACGACGTCGTCACGGTCGCGCTCGACGAGCCCGCCGATCCGTCGATCGGCCTGCCGTGGGTCGAGATCGACACCGGCCTCGGCGACGACGTCGTCGACGCGTCGGCCCGACGTTGGGGCTCGGGATCGTGGGCGGCTTCGGGGGGGATCGATTGATCGGAGGGCAGGGCGACGATCTGATCCACGGCGACTTCGGGAGCCTCGACTTCCGGGTCGTGGATCGCACGCCGGTCGCGCAATCCGTCGTCGAGTCGGTTCGCCCCGGCGAGGGCGGCGACGACACGATCGACGGTCAGGCCGGCGACGATCGGCTCTTCGGCGGAGCGGGGAACGATACGGTCGAGGGCGGCCGGGACCAGGACGTCCTCTTCGGTGACTACGGCCGATCGACGGTGGCCGGAGTGGGCCGGACCGTGGTCGAGACGACCGAGCTCTTCCGCGGCGGGCTCGACGTCGTCGACGGCGGGGAGGGCAACGACTTCCTCTTCGGCGGAGCCGGCGGCGACGTGCTGCGCGGGACCTTCGAGCGGGATCTCCTCATCGGCGAGTACGCCCGGCTGATCGTCCAGGACGGAACGGCCCGCTCGATCGTCCGACTGGCACAGGGCGATCAGGATCTCGCCGCGTCGACCTTCTTTGGCGTCTACGATCCCACCTTCGGTCCCTTGGCGCCCTTCGCGACTCCGGCGCCCACGCGCATCGAGCTCTCCCTGCCGCCGCCCTCGCTGCCCGACATCGAGGCCGTCTCGTCGACGCCCGCTCGTCGCCTGAACGCGGGCTCCGGCTCGAGGCCGGTCGAGGAGCACGAGGTGGTCGAGGGCGAGTCGCTCTGGGCTCTGGCCGAACGCGAGCTCGGGGATCCCTATCGATGGCGCGAGATCCACGCCCTCAATCGGGACGAGATTCCCGATCCCGACCTGATCCGCGTCGGTCAGCAGATCGAGCTGCCCCGCGACTCCGCGCGCGCCCGGCGTCTCGAATCGGATCGGGAGGCGCTGGCCGACCTGCGGGACATGCTGGAGTCGCTCGACGCACGGAGCGAGGCCGAGCTGGCTGCGCAGTGGCGCTTCACCGATCCGTTGGCCGTCGGCGCCGGCCCGGACGCGTCGCCGGATCCCGAGGCCTCGCCAGGAAACGGTGCACCGGGTGACGAGGGGCCGGACACGGAGAGCCGGGACGGCGAGAGGACGGACGCCGCTGACCCGGAGGGCGGCGGGACGTCGGCCGGTGACCGGGACGAGACGAGGGCGGGAGAGGACGACGCCGCGCGGGAGCCGGCGCTGCCGGAGGGGATCGCCCTGAGCGGTCTGGTCTGGTCCTCGCTCGTCGGCTGGCGCGCTCGCCCGGATCCGGCGACCTTCAGACGACGGGACCGATGGCTTCGATTCGACGAGGACAGGGGGCGCTTCGCCTAGCCTCTGCCTCCGACTCGGTTCGGCCCCGAGGTCCCCGAAGAGCGCTCCGACGGCGATGCCGAGGCGGCTGTGAGCCGATCTCTGCGGCCGGACTCGGGCGCGAGAGCAGGAGAGGTCCCGCCATGCATCGGATCATGAACCGGGCCGTGAATCCAGCCATGCCTGCAGTCGTGCCTCCCACCCGGACGGGTCGGGGCTGATCGATGCCGATCCCCTCTGCCAGCCAGACGATCGAGGCGGAGGCCTCGCAGGCGGGCCGTCGTCCCGAGACCGCCGATTGGATTCGTCTCTCCGAGGGGGGACCGCTCGAGGCCTGGTGTGGGAGCTGGCTTCGCATCCAGTCGGAGTGGATCGGAGGCGTCACGCACGCCGCCGTGGGCCGACGCGCCGCGGAAGGGGCTCCGTTCGAGTGGCTGGCCTGGTCGTCTCCAGGGGGCCGGGACGCGCTCGCGCCTCTGGTCGAAGCGACGCTGCGCGAGGGGCGGGGGCTCGCGGGAGCGTCGGAGGAAGGTCCGCGCCGATTCGGGGTGAGCCATTGCCTGCCGTCTTCGGGCTCCGGGCGGGCCCTGACCGTGGCGGCGGTCGAGGTCGAGCGGGAGTCGGAGTCCGAGCTGGGCAACGTCCTGCGTCAGCTCCAATGGGGCGGGGCCTGGCTGGAGCAGCGCCTCTCGTCTCCTCGGGCCGCGACGCCTCGCGGGAGCGGCCCCGATCCGGGCGAGGCGCATCGGCTGCTCGACCTGATCGCGCTGACGCTCGAGGCCCGGAGCTTCGC
Source organism: uncultured Spirochaetaceae bacterium (assembly GCA_964466005.1). Classification (GTDB taxonomy): domain Bacteria; phylum Myxococcota_A; class UBA9160; order UBA9160; family UBA4427; genus UBA4427. Next base: position 2,595 of record CAYXLY010000043.1, read on the forward strand.
CGAGGCCTCGCAATCCCTGGTCACGCAGCTCGCGCGCGAGCTGGCCTGCGACCGCGTCAGCCTCGGCGTCGAGCGACGGGGCCGCATCGAGCTGGTCTCGCTCTCGCATAGCGCAGCCTTCGGGCGCGAGATGAACCTGGTCCGCGCGATCGAGTCGGCGATGGAGGAGGCCTGCGATCAGCACGCCGTGCTTCGGCATCCTCCGCTGCCCGACGACGCGCCCCTGGTCCTTCGTGAGCACGAGGCCCTCGCCCGCGAGCACGGAGCCGGATCCGTGCTCACGATTCCGATGGGTCGTGAAGGCGTCCTGCGCGGGGCGCTCGGCTTCGAGCACGGCGAGGTCGACGCCTTCGACCGCGAACGCGTCGAGGTGCTCGAGACGGTCGCGCTCGCCGTGGCGCCGATCCTCGAGCTCTGGCGGCGCGAGGATCGGCCCCTGATCGCGAAGATCGCGGACGCCGGACGGGTCCAGCTCGAGCGCGTGATCGGCCCCGGCCATCTCGGACGCAAGGTCGCGCTGCTGGCGCTCGTCGCGATGGCGATCTTCTTCTTCGTGGCCGAGGGGGATTATCGGATCGGGGCGGAGGGCGTGCTCGAGGGCGAGAGTCGGCGGGTCGTGATCGCGCCCTTCGACGGCTATGTCGCCGATGCCCGCCTGCGGGCGGGGGATCGGGTCACGGAGGGGGAGGAGCTCGCGCGCCTCGACGATCGCGAGCTCTCCCTCGAGCGGCTGAAATGGTCGAGTCGCCTGCTGCAGCTCGAGCGCCAGGCGGACGAGTCGCGCGCGGCGCGCGAGTACGCACGGACGAGCATCATCCTGGCCCAGATCGACGAGGCGCGGGCCGAGATCGCACGTCTCGAGGAGCGCCTCGCCCGCACGCGGGTGACCGCTCCCTTCGACGGCCTGATCGTCTCCGGGGATCTCTCGCAGTCGCTCGGGGCCGCGGTCTCCCGGGGCGACGTGCTCTTCGAGATCGCTCCGCTCGCGCGCTACCGGGTCCTGCTCGAGGTCGACGAAGGGCAGATCGCCGACGTCGTCGTCGGCCAATCGGGCTCGCTCCGGATGGCGGCGATGCCCGGCGAGTCGCTGCCCTTCGAGGTCACGAAGGTCACGCCCGTCGCCACGGCCGAGGACGGGCGCAACTTCTTCCGCGTGGAGGGCACGCTTCACGAGGCCTCCGATCGCCTGCGTCCGGGCATGGAGGGTGTCGGGAAGATCGAGATCGATCGCCGTCGCCTCCTCTGGATCTGGACGCGCGGCTTCCGCGACTGGCTCTCGCTGTGGCTCTGGTCGTGGTGGCCCTGGGGCCGGTGACGTGAGCGCTTCGATCTTCAGCTCGTCCTGGTATCGGGTGGCGGGGCTCGCGCCTCGCCTGCGTTCCCACGCCGAGATCCATCGGGTGCTCTATCGCGGGCAGCGTTGGTACCTGCTCCAGGACCACACCTCGGGTCGCTTCCATCGCTTCTCGCCGGCGGCCCATGCACTGATCGGGCTGATGAACGGGCGCCGCACGCTGGCCGAGATCTGGAGCCTCGCGAGCGAGAAGCTGGGCGACGACCTGCCGACCCAGGACGAGACGATCCGCCTGCTCGCCCAGCTCTATCATGCCAACGCGCTCGTGACCGACGCGCCCTCGGACGTCGCCGAGCTCGTGGAGCGGGACGCGTCGGTGCGGCGGCGGCGCTTCTGGTCGGGCCTCCGGAGCCCGCTCGCCATCAAGATCCCGCTCTGGGATCCGGAGCGGACGCTCCAGCGGGCGATGCCCTTCGTGCGTCCCGTCTTCTCGCGCGCCGGGCTCGCGATCTGGCTCGCCGTCGTCGGTCTCGCCCTCGTGCTCGCGATGAGGCATTGGGAGGGGCTCAGCGAAGGCGTGGCGGATCGGGTACTGGCCGCCGAGAACCTGCTGCTGCTCTGGCTCTCCTTTCCGGTCGTGAAGCTCCTGCACGAGCTCGGGCACGCCTTCGCCGTGAAGCGATGGGGTGGCGAGACCCACGAGCTGGGCGTGATGTTCCTGGTCGGGGTGCCGGTTCCCTATGTCGACGCCTCGGCCTCCTCCGCCTTCGCCTCGCGCTGGCAGCGCGCTCTCGTCGGCGCAGCAGGCATCTTCGTCGAGCTCTTCATCGCCGCGCTCGCGCTCTTCGCCTGGCTGGCGGTCGAGCCGGGCGCCGCGCGGGCGATCCTGTTCAACGTCATGCTGATCGCCGGCGTCTCGAGCCTCTTCTTCAACGGAAATCCCTTCCTGCGATTCGACGCCTACTACGTGCTGTCCGACCTGCTCGAGATCCCGAACCTGGGAGCCCGCGCGAACCAGTACTGGGGCCATTGGATCCAGCATCGTCTCTTCGGCCGGCCCGACGCGGAGGACCCCGTGACCGAGCCCGGAGAGGCTCCGTGGCTCGCGTTCTACGCGATCGGCGCCCTGCTCAACCGGCTCCTGGTGACCCTCTCCATCGCGCTCTTCGTCGCCACGCGACTCTTCTTCGTCGGCGTGCTGATTGCGCTCTGGTCGATCTCGCAGTTCGCGATCTGGCCGATGCTGCGCCATCTCCGCTTCGTGCTCTTCGATCGCCGTCTGCGCGGACGGCGAAGAAGGGCGATCGCGTGGAGCGTGGGCATCCTCGCGGCGGTGGGCGGGCTGCTCGTCCTGGCTCCCGCGCCGAGCTGGACCCGGGCGGAGGGCGTGGTGTGGGCGCGGGAGGACTCCCTGCTGCGGGCCGGAACGAACGGCGTGTGGAGCGCCTATCTCGCTCGACCGGGCGACCGGGTCGAGCGGGGCGAGGCTCTCGTCCAGCTCGTCGATCCGGAGCTCGCAGCCGAGCGCGAGATCGCCCGGGCCCACCTGGCCGCGAGCCGCGCCCAGTACGCGCTCGATCGGACGCGAGACCGGGTGCAGGCCGAGATCTCCCGACAATCCGTCGAGCATGCCGAGCGGAGGCTCGCCCGGGCCGAGGAGGAGCTGAGGGCGCTCACGATCGTGGCCCCGTCCACGGGCGTCTTCCTGGTCGAGGAGCCCGCCGATCGCATCGGTCGCTTCGTGCGCCGAGGCGAGATCGTGGGCTACGTGGTCGACTTCGAGCCCTTGATCGTGCGGGTGGCGGTCCCGGCGAGCTCGGTCGATCTCGTGCGCCATCGCACCGAGCGGGTGGACGTGCGAATGGCCGAGCGACTCGATCGGATCGAGCCCGCGCGCGTCGTCCTCGAGGTTCCCTCGGCGACCGATCTGCTGCCGAGCCTCGCGCTGGCGACCGAGGGCGGCGGCTCGATCGCCCTCGCCCCGGAACGCGAGGGTGCGGCACGCGCCTTCGAGCGTCATTTCCTCTTCGACCTCGCGGTCGACGTCGAGCAGCCGCCCGTCGGGATCGGCGGGCGCGTCTACGTGCGCTTCGCCCACGAGCCGGAGCCCGTCGCCTCGCAGCTCTACCGCGCCGTCCGGCGGCTCTTCCTGTCGCAGCTCGATGTCTAGCGCCGTCTCGAGAGCGATCTTCCACCCCTCGCACGTGCGGGGTCTGTACGCCGAGCGCGAGCTCGAGCGACCCGGTCCGCTCGACGCCGCCTTCTCCCGCCTCGCGGGAGGGGCGACGCGGCTGCGGTCGCCCCGGAGATCCCGACTCGACTGGATCGAGGAGCGCGTCGACCGGGCGGGGAAGGACCTCGAAGACGCGTCCTTCAGCTCGCTGGACGAGCAGACGCGCGATCTCCGTCGTCGGCTTCGCAGTGCCGGCTTCGTCGACGAGGCCGTGCTGCGAGCGTTCGCGCTCGTTCGAGAGCAGGGCGCGCGGGTGCTCGGGCTGCGCCACTACGACAGCCAGCTGCTCGGCGGATGGCATCTGCTCGCCGGCCGACTCGTCGAGATGGAGACGGGGGAAGGCAAGACCCTGACGGCGACCCTGCCGGCCGCGACGGCAGCCCTCGCAGGCGTGCCCGTCCACGTCGTGAGCGTGAACGACTATCTGACGCAGCGCGATGCGGAGACGATGATGCCGCTCTACGCCTCGCTCGGACTTCGCGTGGGCTGCGTCGTCGAGGGAATGGAGAGCGAGGCTCGCCGGTCTGCCTATCGGGCCGACGTGACGTACGTGACCAACAAGCAGCTGGCCTTCGATTTCCTGCGCGACCGGCTGACCCTCGCCGGGGGCCGCGAGGAGCTTCGGATGAGGTTCGAGACGCTGACGCGTCGGGACTCGGTCGCCGGACGTCTGCTGCTGCGCGGACTCGGCTATGCGATCGTCGACGAGGCCGACAGCATCCTCGTCGACGAGGCTCGGACGCCCCTGATCCTGTCTGCCGCTCGGGACGAGAGCGAGGCGATGGAGCTCTACGAGCAGTCGCTCGAGCTGGCGCAGGCGCTGCGCGAAGGCATCGATTTCCGCCTCTCCCGCTCCGAGTCCCGGGTCGAGCTCACCGGGTCGGGGCGCCGGATCGCCAGCGAGCGAGCGGCGCGTTGGGGCGGGCTCTGGAGCGGACGCCGTCGCCGCGAGGAGCTCGTCGGCCAGGCGCTGCTCGTGCTGCACGTCTTCCGACGCGACGAGCAGTACCTGGTCCGGGACGGCCGCATCCAGGTGATCGACGAGTACACCGGGCGCGTGATGGCGGATCGCGCCTGGGGACGGGGCATCCAGCAGATGATCGAGGCCAAGGAGGGCGTCGATCGGACCGGCGTTCGCGAGCCCCTCGCGCGCATCAGCTATCAGCGCTTCTTCGGGCGCTATCTGCATCTGGCCGGCATGACCGGTACGGCCGCCGAGGTGGCCGGTGAGGTTCGGGAGACCTACGGACTGCGTAGCACGCGCATCCCGACCCACCGTCCGCTCCGGCGTCGCGACCTCGGAGAGCGGGTCGTGGCGAGCCTGGCGGAGAAGTGGGAGGCCTGCGTCGATCGGGTCGTCGCGTTGCGCGAGACCGGACGCCCCGTGCTCGTCGGAACGCGCTCGGTCTCGGCGTCCGAGGCGCTCAGCGAGGCGCTTCGCCGGCGCGGCGTCGACCATCAGGTCCTGACGGCGAAGCAGGACGAGGGCGAGGCCGGGATCGTGGCGCGTGCGGGCGAGCGCGGCTGCGTCACCGTCGCGACGAACATGGCGGGCCGGGGAACCGACATCCCTCTCGCCGAGGGCGTGGCCGAGCTGGGCGGGCTCGCCGTCCTGCGGACCGAGCGTCATGATGCGGCGCGCATCGACCGACAGCTCGCGGGACGATCCGGTCGGCAGGGCGACCCGGGCAGCTTCGAGGCGATCCTCTCGTTGGAGGATCCCCTGCTCGAGACCCACGGAGGCGCTCTCCTGGCCCGGATCGCGCGCGGGCCGCTGGCTGCGCGACTCCTCGAGGGGCGACTCGGACAGGGGCTCGCTCGCCGTGTCCTCCGCCGCGCCCAACGCCGCGCCGAAGCGCTGCATCGGAGGCTCCGCCGCGAGGTCCTGCGTGCAGATCGGGAGATCGCGGATACCCTCGCGTTCTCGGGGAGGGGAGAATGAGCATCGGGCTCCGATCGATCGGGCGCACTCGGACGGCGGTGAGAGGCCGGCTGCGGAGGCTCCTCTGTCTCGTGGCGGCTCCCGGCCTGATGGTCGGTCCGGCGTCGGGGGACGAGTCTCCGGGCGAGGCTCTGCGGGACTACGAGTGCCTGGTCGAGGCGCACGTCGACATCAGCGTGAGCAGCTCCGTCTCCGGCGTCGTCGAGCGCGTGCGGGTCGAGAGGGGGGAGGTCGTTCGCAAGGGACAGGTGCTGGTCGAGCTCGTCTCGGGCATCGAGACCGCGGCCTACGATCTCGCGCGAGCGCGGGCGGAGTTCGCCGAGCGCACGAACACGCGCAACGCCGAGCTCGTCGAGGAGAAGCTCATCTCGAGCAACGAGAAGGATGCCCTCGAGACCGACGCGCTCCTGGCGCGCCTCGAGGAGCGCAAGGCCCTCGAGGTCCTGAAGCTGCGCACGGTCGTGAGTCCGATCTCCGGAGTCGTCGTCGACGTGTCCGTCGATCCCGGCGAGTTCGTGGACGAGAAGGAGATCATGCGGATCGTCCAGCTCGATCCGCTCGACGTGGAGGTCGTGGTCCCGGCGGCGCTCTACGGACGGATCGAGAAGGGGACGAGGGGTGAGGTCCGGCCCGAGCCGCCATTCGACCGGATCCATTCCGCCCGGGTCGTGATCGTCGATCGCGTGGTCGACGCGGCGAGCGGCACCTTCGGCCTGCGGCTGGAGCTGCCCAATCCGGCGGGCGAGCTGCCCGCCGGACTGAAATGCCGCGTGCGCTTTCCGGAGATCTCATCGCAAGGCCCAGAAGACCTCTGAGCGCTCCCGTGGAACCGAGAGATCGGGTTCCGGAGACCGGGCCGACCGAGGCCGTTCAGCCGCCTCCGAGCTCCTGCTGGTAGTCGGCGATCGAGGCCTCCACGACGCGTTCGGCGTGGGCGCGACCATAGGCCGGTCCGACGCGAACGTCGCTCTCCTCGTCGGGCAGGCTCTTGTAGCTGGCGAAATAATGTCGCAAGCGTTCGATCCAGATCTCCGGGAGATCACCGATCTCCCGGGCGTGGGACCAGACGGCATCGCCCTCGAGGACCGACACGATCTTGTCATCGGCCTCGCCTCCATCGAGCATGGGGATCCCGCCGATCACGCGCGCGGTCAGCAGGACCTCGGCGCGCGCGATGGCCCGCTCGCTGAGGACGCAGATGTCGAGCGGGTCTCCGTCGCCCCGGATCGCGTCGGGCATGAGCGCCGAGACTCGGGCGTCGCAGAGCGTCCGGGGTACGAAGCCGTAGAGGGCCGGAGGCAGGGCCGAGGTGCGCTGGGGTCGATCGACCCGGAGATAGCCCGACTGCTTGTCGATCTCGTACTTCACGCTGTCGAAGGGCGTGATCTCGATCCAGGCCGTGAGCCGTGTGGGGGGCTCGGGTCCGGGCTCGAGACCGTGCCAGGGATGGGGGCGAAAGCGATGGAAGCGGTCGTCCATCCAAGGAGGCTACCCGGAAGCGTGTCGAGGGGCCACGACGAGGGCGACGGGATCGGCTCACGGACGGGGAGCTCCGATCGGGCGTCTTCGACGACTCCGGCGAGGTCGAGCGTCTCGCGCACGATCAGGCGCTTCGAGCGGATCCAGTCGCGGGCGCCGGCCGGACGAGGCCGAAGGCCAGAGCGGGCCCCGCGACCACGAGGCCCATGGCGAGCATCGCTTCGGAGTAGCCGCCCAGCCGGTCGAAGGTGAAGCCGATCGAGACCGGGACGAGGAAGGGGCCGACGATCGAGACGAGTCCCAGCATCCCGGCCGCCCGACCGAAATGAGCGCGACCCCAGATCGCTCCGACGAATCCGGCTTGACACGGAATGATGCAGCCCACGCCGAGCGAGAAGATCGCAGCTCCGGACGTGAAGAGGAGCGTCGAGCCCGCCACGAGCATGAGGATCCAGCCCGCGAGCTGGAGCGCGACGGCGAGCAACGAGGCGTGGCGGGGCCCGAGCCGGTCCACGAGGCCGCCGAAGAGAAGCTTTCCCAAGGATCCGAAGAGGGCATTCACGACGAGGACGCGCACGGCGGCATCGCGCGCCAGCCCCGACTCGCCCGCCCACTCCACGGCATGCGTCACGTAGCCGATGCTGATCCCCGTCATGAGACCGAAGCCGGCCGCCACCAGCCAGAAACGGGGATCGCGCAGGAAGACCGGCTCGTCGGCCGGCGAGGGAGCGCTGGTCGGATCGGCGCCGACTGCATCGGCATCGGCGCTCTCCTCGCCCCGGACGTCGGCATCCGCGCGGATGGCGACGGTGGCCGGCGCAGTCGTGCCCTCTTCCGGCGGCGCCTCGCTCGCGCCGTCGGGATGGGCGCCGACGGATTCCGGAGAGGGAAGGATGCCGAGCAGGACGACCGGCAGCCCGATCCCCGCCGCGGCCACCCCGAAGCCGAGGAGAGCCGATCGCCAGCCGAATCCCTCGATCAGGAGCTGGGCCGCGATGGGCGTGAGAGCTCCGCCGAACGTGGTTCCCATCGCCGCAATCGCGACCGCGCGACCCCGTCGCGCGACGAACCAGCGGGCCAGTACGGTCATCGAGGGATGCGGACCCAGCATGGCGAAGCCGGATCCGACGAAGACGACCCAGAGCAGGGTGGCCAGCGCCAGGCTCGATGCCCAGGCCAGCCCGGTGAAGCCAAGGGCGAGGGCCGACGCGCCGCAGGCCATCACGACGCGCGGCGAGCCCGAGTCGAGCAGGCGTCCGACTCGGGGACCGATCAGTGCAGCGGCGACGATGATCAGGGAGATGCCGATGCTCGACTGCGTCCGGGTGGCGCCGAGGTCGGCCTCGATCGAGTCGATGAAGACGGGATAGGCGGAGATCGGGAGGCCGACCGCCAGCGCCTGGGAGAGGAAGGCAGCGCTCACGACGCGGGTGCCGAAGGGAAGGGAGACCGGTCCGGGCATGCTTGCATCACTCCGCCACGGCTCCGTCGCGGCGGGTGCATGAGGCGCGGACCGGGTGCGGGAGTCACGGTACTCGCCGATGCACCGGCGTGCCATGGCGCTCGGAGCCGTGAACCGGGTCGTCACGATGACACGATCGGCGCCATGGCTCGACTCGATCGGCGCCATGACTCGAGAGGGCGGAGCGAGCTTGCGGTCTTCGGGACGAGGAGAGCGCCGGCCTCCCTCCGAAGGAGACCCGTCGCCGCCGAGGGCTCAGCCCAGGGAAGCGGCCGCGTCCTTGATCGCCCGACGGATGCGGATGTAGGTGGCGCAGCGGCAGAGGTTGCCGTTCATCGCCTCGTCGATCTCGTCGTCGCCAGGCGAGCGGTTGCCCTCGAGCAGCGCGATGGCCGCCATGATCTGCCCCGACTGGCAATAGCCGCATTGCGGGACGTCGATGGCCTGCCAGGCCTTCCGGATCGCGTCGGCCTCGCGACCGGCGACGCCCTCGATCGTCGTCACCTCGGATCCCGAGACACTCGCGATCGGCGTGATGCAGGCCGGCGTGGGCTCGCCATCCACGTGGACCGTACAGGCGCCGCATTGGGCGATGCCGCAGCCGTATTTCGTCCCGGTCATGCCGAGTCGATCCCGCAGCGCCCAGAGGAGCGGCATGTCGCCGGGGGCCTCGATCTCGACCTTCTCGCCGTTGAGTGTCAGCTCCGTCTTCATGACGACTCCTCTCCCGGATCGAGCCGGTCCTTTCCCGGTCCGAAGATCGGGAGTCTTCGTATCCGCTTCCCGGTCGCGGCCGCGATCGCATTGGCAAGGGCCGGCGCGGCGGGCGGGGTCGGCGGCTCGCCTACGCCTGCCGGCGGTGCGTTCGACTCCATGATCTTCACCTCGAAACGTCTCGGCGACTCGCCCATCCGCATGATGCGCCAGGAGGGAAAGTTGCTCTGCTCGATGGCGCCGTTCTTCGCCGTGATCTCGCCGTAGAGCGCGTTGGAGAGGCCGTAGAGCGCACCCCCTTCCATCTGGGACTCGACGTGGCGGGTGTTCACGACCGTGCCCGCGTCGATCGCCGACCAGACGCCGGGAATGCGCAGACGGCCCTCGGAGTCCACCTCCACCTCGACGACGGTCGCGACATAGCTGAGAAAGGAGCGATGGGCGGCGATGCCGAGGCCGCGTCGCTGGCCCGTCTTCCTTCCCCAGCCGGCCATCTCCGCCGCCATCTTCACGACGTGGGCGAGCCGTCCCGTATCGATCGGATACTCGTCCATCGGGTCGCCGTAGTTGTCGTACTGGGCGCCCTCTTCGCGCGGGTCGACGAGGCGCGGCGGACCGATCAGCTCGAGCAGGTAGTCCTTCGGGTCGCGTCCGGCAGCGGCCGCCAGCTCGGCGGCGAAGCTCTGGATCGCGAATGCGTGATAGACGTTGGCGACCGAGCGCAGCCAGCCGATCCGGACCTTGGCAGGGGCCGGGCCGCTCTCCAGCTGGAGATTCGGCACGACGAAGGGATTGTCGGTCGCACCGAGACGCAGCTCGCCCCACGAGGGCTCGTCGACGCCCGCCTCGAACGTGGAGGGGATGGGCGGGAAGACCGTCCTGTGCAGGAAGGCCGTGCAGCGGCCGTCCTCGTCGAGTGCGCCCTCGAGATGCTGCGCGCTCACCGAGTGGTAGTAGCCGTGCCGGAGCGCGTCCTCGCGGCTCCAGGTCAGCTTCACGGGGCGGCCGACCTCGCGTGCGATCAAGGCGGCCTCGACGGCGAAGTCCGGCTTGGACTTGCGGCCGAAGGCACCGCCGAGCCAGGTGACGTGGACCGTCACGGCGTCCGGCTCGATCCCGCACGTCTCCGCGATCGCCGTTCGAGCGACCTGGGGCGCCTGGACGCAGGCCCAGACCTCGACCTCGTCGCCGTCCCAACGCGCGGTGGCCGCGGGGGGCTCCATGGGAGACTGCGAGAGATGAGGCACGTAGTAGTCGGCCGAGATGCGCTTCGAGCCGGACTCGAGGGCGGCGCCCACGTCGCCGCGGCTGCGTCGCACCGCTCCGGGCTTGCGCGCCGTCTCGACCAGCTTGCGTCGGAACGCCTCGGAGTCGTAGTCGCCGTTCGGTCCGGGCTCCCACTCGATCTCGAGCGCATCGCGCCCCTTCATGGCCGACCAGGTGTCCTCGGCCACCACCGCGACGCCCCCGAGCGGCTTGAATCCGGCCGGCGCCTCGGGCGAGTCGAGGCGGACCGTTCGGAGCACGCCCGGCCGCTCGAGGGCCGCCGTGTCGTCGACGCTCTTCAGCCGACCGAAGACCACCGGCGGTCGGGCCACGACCGCGTGAACCATGTCCGGCAGCCGGACGTCGATCCCGAAGGTGCCCTCGCCCTTCACGATCCGCGGCACCGTGAGGGACGCCACCGGCCGGCCGATGTAGCGCCAGTCCCGCCGCTCCTTCAGCCGGATCGCATCCTCGCCAGGCACGGGCTGCCTCGCCGCCTCCGCGGCCAGCTCGCCGTAGCCGAGAGAGCGCCCCGTCTCGGCATGCACGACCCGATGGCCGCGAGCCCGACACGATCCGGCCTCCACGCCCCAGCGCCCGGCGGCTGCCGCCTCGAGCATCTGACGCATGCCCGCTCCCGCATGACGCAGGCGTGTGAAGTTGCGCCTCACCGATCGCGAGCCGTCCGTGTTCTGACTGCCGTAGCGCGGATGACCGATGGCCTGGACGATCTCGACCCGGTCCCAGTCGGCCTCGAGCTCGTCGGCGAGGATCTGTGCGAGTGAGGTCCAGACCTGCTGCCCCATCTCGGAGCGGTGGCAGGTGAGCTTCACCGTCCCGTCCTTCTCGATGGAGATGAAGAGGCTCGGCGTCGCATCGCCGCCCCGCACGTTCTCGAGCCCGGCCGCCGTGCGGTCGGCCCGGGCCCGGGGCGAATGGCCGAGGAGGCTCACGCCGAAGACGAAGGCCGTCGTCGCGCCCATCCCGGTCAGCATCTGGCGGCGCGTGACGCGCTGGAGCGGCGGCCCTGCCGGGGGCCCGCCCTCGTCCGGCCGCCAGCTGAGCGGCCCGGTCTCGATCTCGATCGTCATCCCGGATCTCCCCTCATCGGATCTCCCCGCGCGCCCCGGGCAAGTGCCCTTGCAAGTCGTGATCCGTCTGGCGTCGGACCGCGGGTCCCGTGAAGGCGCCTCTCCGGGCCGCGCCGCTTCGGCGCGCATCGAGGCGGTGGGACGGCTTCGGGTGAGCCGGGCGTGTGATTTCGTGTGTGATGTCGCGTGCGCGATTGTGTGATGTAGAAAGCGCGGCGCCATCGGCTTCCAGGCGCCCGAGCGAGCGGCCGGGCCTGGCGTCTCGGGCCGAGTCGTTCCTTGACCGATCCGGGGCCCTATCGGGCCAGGGTCTCGTTGGAGAGCTGGTCGAGGAGGTCGAGGAGGGTGAGCCGCGCCGCCTCGGAGAGCGACTCCTCCGGATGACGCATCCGGCGGGCCAGACGCCGGCGGAAGACCGGTCGGCCGGTCTGGCAGTCGAGGATCTCGAGGTCGAGGGTGACGACGCCGAGCGGGTCCGTCTTCGCGTTCCCGAAGCCGATCAGGCTGACGAAGGGGATCGGGAGAAGGAAGAGGTAGGCGTTCTGACGCAGAGTCCCGTAGAAGTCGCCGATCGAGCCGAGCGCGACGTAGGGGAGATCGTCGGCGCGGCAGCGCGCGAGCGCCCCGCCCCGGCTCGTGCCCGCGGCGTCCTCGAGGAGGGTGGCCGGCCCGAAGCGGCCGCGATCGAGCGCCGCGGTGACCTGGCGACTGAGGGCCAGTGAGACGTCGCCTTCGAAATGGCGATCGGCGGTCACGTACTCGCCCTTGCGCTGGTTCCAGAGGAGCAGGGGAATCAGTCGCGGCGCCTCGCCCTCTCGCTGGATCTCCGCGCGCCGGTCGACGAGCGGGACGACGCCGGTCCGGGCCGGGGCGATGGCCTCCCTGCTCTCTGGGCGAGCGAGGTCGAGCGTCGGGATGTCGACGGCGCAGCCGGCGCCGGCGCCGAGGCCGACCAGGATCGAGCTCCCCAGTCGCCAGAGAGCCCCGCGCCGCGTCCGCCCCGCGTGCTCGGCGTGTCGGGCGGGCCGGCGGCGGCTCGGTTCGGGTCGCTGCGCTGCGAGCGAGCGGGTCGGCATGGAGGAGAGGATACTGCTTCTCCGATGCGAGAGGTTCCCTCCCACCCTGGGCTCAGCCCGACTCGCCCGATCGGGCCTCCCGGGTGATCCGCACCATCGCCTTGCGCACGTCGAGCGCGGTCTCGCAGGGCGTCCCATAGGGCACGTAGGTCACCCGTCCACCCCAGCGCATGTGGAAGCCCTCGGGATCGCCGGCGAGCATCACCGGCGCGTCGCCGTCCGCCGCGTCGTCGTCTGCGTCGGAGCCCGGAGGAGAGTCCGAAGGTCGGCCGCCCGCTTGCCGCGCCCAGACGAGCGCCATCGCGTCGCGGTGGTCCTCGTTCATGTGCTTCACGATCCCGCCCTCGCCGTCCTGCCACTCGGCGCGGGGGAGTCGGAACGCGTCGGCCTCGATCCAGTGGATCGAGCCGAAGCCGGCGATGTAGCGCACCCGCACCGGGTCGATCTGCCAGTAGTCGAAGTCGTGGACGCCAGCGTGTCCGCGGCTCTCGGGGAAGAAGGTCTCGTAGCGCTGTCGTGCGGCCTCTCGGGCGTCACCGCGGAGCACGCGGGCGTCGCCCAGCACACTCACGCGACCCGCCGCCTGGGGATCGCCGTCGGCTCCCGTGAGATCCGCCTCGACGACGGTCAGGCTGGCCCGCGGATCCCGCTCGAGATTCTTCGTGTGCTGCGCGATCCGGCTCAGGTACACGATGCAGCTCGCCTCGGGTGTCAGCACGAAGGGGACGAGCGAGCCCAGGGGATAGCCTTCGACGGCCACGGAGTGGCTCGCGAGCATCCCCGCGGCCATCCGGCGCATCAGGGCGCGCGCGGCGACCCCCGGTGCTTCGACGGCGGGATCCGGACGGGAGTCCGCATCATCCGAGACGACTTCTCGATCCACGGGTGGGGTTCCTCCTGAGCGCCTGGCGGAGGATCGCACAGATCCCGGGGAGCGTCTCGTCTAGGGACAGGTCGATGTGCCGTTGCACGAGTTGCTGAACAGGTTGATCCCGCCGTTCACCGTTCCCACCCCGTTGTCGTTGATCACGTTCCCGCGGTACGCGGTCGACGAGGAGAGCGAGAGTCCGTAGGAGCCGTTTGCCCTCACGGTGTTGCGCTGGACCGTGGAGTCGCTGGCGACGCGGATGCCGTTCTGGTCGTTGTCGTAGGCGGTGTTGTCCACGACGGTGGAGCCCGTCCCGATGTCGAGACCGTCCCCACCATTGAACGACGTCGTGTTGCCGGAGAC
>CAYXLY010000044.1:0-16268 GCA_964466005.1 uncultured Spirochaetaceae bacterium
CTCGGCCAGGTCTGGGGTCGCGCAGACCTGCTCGCGACCGCTCTGGGCAGCCTGGCCGATCATGCCTTCTCCGATCGGACCTTCTCCGAGCAGGCCTTCTCCGAGCAGGCCTTCCCGGAGGGCGCAATCGAGGGTGAGGAAGACGAAGCGGGGCTCCGTACGCCGGGAGGCGCGGACCGCTCGAGTCCGGGGCGCCTCAGGCTCGAGGTCCAGCGCTCCGGGGTGGGCGGAGAGGAGCCGGGGATCGACTTCGTCTTTCGCCGGTCGCCCGACGTCCGCGAGACGGGCGATCGAGGCCCCGCCGCCGAGGCTCGGGGCGGAGACCTGGAAGCGCTCTCCCTGGCCATCGCGCGCGATGCCGCGGCGCTGATGGACGCAGAGGTCATGCTCGGCTCGACCGGCGAGGTCGATCGCGGCACGATCTGCCGGCTTCGGATCCCGCAGCCCGAGGCCCCGGCCCGGCCGGTCGCCGGACACGGGGCGCCGGCTGGCCGCCGCGAAGACCGCCTGGCCGGCCGCGGAGCGGGCACAGGATCGGACCGCAGAGCGGACTGCGGAGAAGGTCCGAGCGCGCCCTCAGTCGTCCTCCCGGACGATGTCGGCCCCGAGTGAGCGGAGCTTCTCCTCGACGCGCTCGTAGCCCCGATCGACGATCTCCGCGTTCTGCACGATGCAGGGTCGACGCGTGGCACAGAGCGCGGCGATGATCATCGCCATGCCCGCGCGGATGTCGGGGCTGCGGACGGTCTGTCCGCGCAGCGCCGATCGACCGGCGATGAGCACCCGATGCGGATCGCAGATGATCGCGTTCGCTCCCATCTGGATGAGCGAATCCACGAACACCATCCTCCCCTCGAACATCTTCTCGAAGAAGAGGAGGGTGCCCTCGCTCTGGGTCGCGAGCACCAGGAACGGGCTCATCATGTCCGTGGGAAATTGCGGCCAGGGACCATCGTCCACCTGAGGGATCGCGCCGCCGGCGTCGGGCTGGATCCGCGGCGTCTGTCCGCTCGGCAGGACGATGCGATCGCTCTTCAGATCGATCTCGATCCCGAAGCGCTCGAAGACCCGGTGCATCATCCAATAGTGGCCCCGCACCGTGTCGTGGATGGTGATGCCGCCGCCGGTCGCTGCCGCCAGCGCGAGATAGGAGCCGACCTCGATATGATCCGAGACGACCCGATGCCGGGCTCCGGAGAGCTTCTCCACGCCGACGATGGTGAGGGTATTCGTATGGAGTCCCTCGATGCGGGCTCCCATGGAGAGCAGCAGTCGAGCCAGGTCCATCACATGGGGCTCGCTCGCCGCGTTCAGGATCGTCGTGGTGCCCTTGGCCAGGCTCGCCGCCATCAGGAGATGCTCGGTCGCGGTCACGCTGGCCTCGTCGAAGAAGAGCATCGCCCCCTGGAGACCGTCCCGGGCCTCGAACTCGAACTCCTCCTCGTCGATCGCGGCGCCGAGCCGCCGGAGACCGTAGAAGTGGGTGTCGAGACGGCGCCGCCCGATTCCGTCCCCCCCCGGCGGATGCAGCTTCGCCCGCCCCAGACGGTGCAGGAGGGGCGCGATGAAGAGCATGGATGTGCGAACGCGTTCACATAGCTCGTAGGGCAGCTCCTGCTGGCCGAGATCGGCGGCCCGGATCGCGACGCGATCGCCGACCCGGGACACCTCGGCGCCGAGCACCGATGCGATCTCGAGCATCACGTCGACGTCCCGGATCGAGGGCACGTTCTCGAGAACGACCTCCTCGTCGGTCAGCAGCGCGGCGGCGATCATCGGCAAGGCCGCGTTCTTGCTGCCGCTGGCGCGGATCTCGCCCTCGAGCGGGCGCCCCCCATGAATGACGAAACGGCTCACTGAAGCTCCCCCCTCACGGAGCCGACGGTGGCGGCGTCCTGCGGACTCCGTTCTCGGCCGATCCCCGTCTCCGCATGATTGCCGAACACGTCCGAGCCAGCCACGACACCACGACACTGCGCCGAAACGGGCTCGATTCACCTCGGATCCGGCTTCGGCTCTTCAGGCACCCGAATGTGTGAACCTGTTCACGCGACGCGGCTCCGAGTTGACATAATTTCGGTTTCTCCCATAGCTTCCGGCTCACCGTCGAGGCGAACGCTCTCAACCAGGGGTCCCGAAGACCCGATTCGGAGCCTCACGGGCCCTGTGCCTTCGAGGCCCTCCATAGCGAGTCCCTTACCCATGCGCATGAGCAAGACGATCCTTTCGATTCTCCTCCTTGGCCTCGCCCTCCTCGGCTGGAGCGGCTGTGCCTCGGACTCGGCGCCGCCGCTCAGCCTGCCGAGCGACCCCCAGACCGCACCGCAGGCCGAGCTGGAGTCACTCTACGAGCAGCTCACCCTCCGGATGGCGGGCGTCAAGGCCGGCAGCGACGAGGCCGTCCGGGTCGGAAGCCAGCTGCGCACGGTCGGAAAGGAGCTCGCGGAGCGGTCCGCGGCGCGCGTCCGGACCCGGATCTCCGAGGTCGAACGGGTCGATGGCCGGCTGCCCCTCGGCGCGCTCGAGCGGGAGCTCGGCGGGCTCGACGCGATCCGCCGGTGGGACGCCAACGTGCACGCCGCCCTCTCGCGCGAGCTCGAGCAGGAGGCCGACGCCAGCCGCCGCGCGATGCAGAAGAGGGAGGAGGCGCTCGAGCGGCTCGGCGAGGACGATCTGCTGGCCCGACTGAAGATCCTCTCGGAGCTCTCCGGTCTCTCGGGAACGGGCTCGGCCGAGCAGGCCCGCTATGCCTCGCAGCGCGACGAGCTGCTGCGCGAGGTCTCCAAGGAGGCCGAGGAGGCGATCGAGAACGAGGAGTACGAGAAGGCGGCCGATCTCCTCGGGATCGTCCAGGAGGTGGACCCCGGCGACGAGCAGGCCCGGAAGAAGAAGTGCGAGGTCGACGGCCAGGTGATCCTCAAGCGCTTCGGCAAGGCCCTCGAGACGGGCCGCGTCGACCGCACGATGACGTTGCTGACCGACTTCTCGGAGACGGACTGCTTCGCCGAGATCAAGGACGGGCTGGCGGAGTCGGCAGCGCCGATGGCCGAGGCCTTCGGACTGCTCGGGCAGGAGGCGACGAACGCGAACGATCTCGAGACCGCCTATCAGCGCTATCAGGACTCGCAGGTGATCCAGGATCTGCTGCTGGAGCGCAAGCAGGCGCTCCCCGGCCTCGATGCCTTTCTGAAGAAGGTCGAGGCGGCCCACGAGAAGGCCTTCGAGGCGGGCGAGTACGGGCTGGCCTGGGGCTATCTCAACGTGATGACCGAGCTCGGCCCGACCACGCCCCACCTGCGACAACGCATCCGCATGACGAAAGACGAGATCGGTCGCCGCGCGGTGCGGGGGCTCACGGCCTATCCCTTCTCCGATCCGCCCACCTCCGCGTCCTCCTCGTCGGCGAAGGTCGGCGACGCAGTGGCCTCGAAGGTCGTCCAGCACATCTTCCAGACGATTCCGAGCGACGTGCGCATCGTCGAGCGCGAGCAGCTCGAGCGCATCCTCGAGGAGTGCAAACGCGTCGGCCGCTGCGAGGACCTCGACACCGCCGACTTCATCGTCCAGGGCTCGATCCTGGACGCCAAGGTCGAGACGACCGAGAAGTCCGGCAGCGAGACGCGGCGGGTCGTGACCGGCCAGGAGACGATCGTCAATCCCGATCACACACGCTGGTCGCAGATGCGCGAAAAGGAGCGGAAGAACACTCCGGAGCCGCCCCGGACGATCACTCGCGACGTGACCGAGGACGTCTCGATCGAGGTGACACAGGTGCGGAAGGTCGGGATCATCTCGGTCTCCTACCGCGTGGTCGAGGCCAATTCGGGCCGCGTGCTCTTCACCGACTCGATCCAGACGAAGCAGGAGTTCCAGGACGAGGGCCGTCAGGGCGTGCAGCTCGGCAACTTCGAGCAGGCGACCGACTTCGTCGAGCTGCCGCCGGACATCGAGATCCTCTCGGGCGCCGGAGGGCTGGCCGATCAGATCTCGGAGGCGATCGGCACGAAGCTCGTCGAGTTCCTTCAGAACCCCGAGGACCAGTACGCCACGGAGGCGAAGCGCTTCGTCGGCGAGGGGGACTTCATCGGCGCCGCGCGCAAGGCGGCCTACGCGATCATCCTGTGCGAGAGCAAGGACAAGGAGATGGGCACGCTGCCCGACGATCTCAAGAGCTACGCGATGTCCTCGCCGAAGCTCTGAGTCTCTCTCCGGGTCGGTCGCCGCGGCGGCCCGGAGCTAACGCGCTCTCAGCCGGGCCTCCGCCGCCTCCAGACCGGGATGGCGCGCATCGGCCTCGCGGGCGCGTCCGAGATAGACCCGGGCCTGCTCCGTCTCACCCTGCCCGACGGCGGCGTCCGCCAGGCTCAGGTAGCGATCGGCGACGTTGCGAAGGCCCTGTCTGGCCGTCTCGTTGCCGGGATCGAGGGCGAGGACACGCTGGTAGCGCTCGAAGGCGTTGTCGCCGGCCGGAGACATCAGACGATTCTCGCTCAGGGCGATCTTCGCGTTGCTGAGCAGGCCGATGATCTTGATCCGGTCGCTGGCCGTGAGACGGCGCGGCCTGGGCTTCTCGGGCGCCCGCTCGATCACCGGCTGCGGCTGCGGCGAGGCAATGCGCTCGGCCGGGTCGACGTCGCCGATCGAGGCGGTGGGCGCCCCGTTCCTCTCCTCTGCCTGGGGCTCGAAGGGCCTGGCCTCGCTCTCGGGGATGGCCGGGGATCGGGCGTTCGGAGCGCTGCCGGTCGCCAACGACCAATAGAGCCCACCGCCGAGGAGGAGCGGCACGGCGAGCGCCACACCCGCCTGGAGAGCCCTCTTGCCCCCCTGGCCCGCCCGAGGCTCGGCTGCGCGCGACCTCGCGCCGGTCTCGCTGCCGTAGCCCCCGGCGTCGGTCGGCCCATCGACGCCACCCGGTACCACGAAGAGCCGATCGACATAGCGGGGGCGATCCTTCGGATCGAGCGCGAGAAGGGGCTGGATCGCGGAGCGCAGGCCGACCGGGATCTCGTCGGGCAGAGCCTCGAAGCCGCGTCTCGCGTCGACCGCCTCCATCACCGTCGTTCCCATGCCCATCGGGCGACCGAGCGCCGCCGCAGCCAGCACGAGGCCCAGGCTGTAGAAGTCGGAGCGACCGTCGATCTGGCCTCCGAAGAAGCCGAGCTGCTCGGGGGAGGCGTAGGAGAGCTTGCCCTTGAAGCCATCGACGATCGTCCCCTCGCCCTCCTGCAGGATCTTGGCGATGCCGAAGTCGATGATCTTCGCCTCCTGGACCCGACCGTTGGGCAGGACGATGTTGTCGGGCGAGAGGTCGCGATGGATCACGCCCTTGCGGTGGGCCGCGCTCAGGCCGTGCGCCACGCGGGCTCCGAGGATGGCGACGTCGTCCGGGGACAACGGCCCCTCGTTCATCTTCTTCGAGAGCGGGATGCCTTCGATCATCTCCATGATGAGGTAGACCCGCCCCTCTTCGTCGGAGAGCAGGTCGTGACAATGGACGACGGCCGGATGGCGCACGGCGAGCAGCGCCTTGGCCTCGCGATAGAAGAACTCGCTCGCGCCCTTCTTCTTCGAGAGCTCGGCGTGCATGACCTTGATGGCCCGGTGCTCGTCGAGTCGACGATGGCGGGCCCGGTAGACCTCGCCCATGCCGCCGACCCCGAGCACGTTCACGATCTCGTACTCCCCGAAGAGCACGGTCCCGGGCGTCAGACCCCGTTCGGCGTCGATGGGAGTCGGAGGCGCCGGAGCGGCCGCTGGAGCGGCCGCCGGCGGTGCGGTCTTGTCCCTCTCCTCGAGGAGCCTCGTCTCCCCTTCGGACGTCTCCTCGCCGGGCGACCGATCCGGAGCCGGCTGCCTCGCCGCCGGGTCGAGCACGCGCGTGGCCTTCGGCGCGTCGGGCGGCCGAGTCACGAGCTGCGTCCGATCCTCATCACGCTCGACGACCGTCGGGGCCTCGCCGGGCGGCTCCGGGTCGCTCGCCTGCAGGACGGTCTCGGCCTCGCCGGGCGCGATCGCCTCCCCCGTCTGGAGGACGGTGGGATCTTCCTGCAGGACGGTGGCGTCCTCGGGGCCCGCCGCTCCGGCATCGTCTTCTCGGCTCATCTGGCCCTCCCCGTCCGAAGCGCGCGCCTGCTCCGAGCGCCCTCACGTCACGGCCGCTCGATCCGCTCTTCGACTCTCCGGGACCGGAGATGAAGGTCCTCGACCCGAGCCGAAGTGAGAGCTAGTCCTTCTCCGGCGGGACGACCGTGATCGTGATCCGTCTCGACACCACGGGCGGATCGTGGGGGATGTGATCATGGTCGCCCAGCAGCAGCTGGAGGGTGTGCTCTCCGGGCTCGAGCTCGAGCTCGACCTCGGTCTGGCCCGCCCCGAAATGGCGATGGTTCGCGTCGCCCGGCACGGGGAGGTCGGTGCGCGGGAGCTCGGCGTCGATGATCAGATGATGATGACCCGTCCCGGCCTTCGCGACACCCGCCGGCGAGACGCCCATTCCGGCGAGACCGAACCGGACCGTCACCGGGGAGGAGACCCGGTCGCCGTCCCTGGGCGTGATGAAGTAGAGCTCCGCTTCCTCGGGACGCTCGCTGCGGACCAGCCCCGAATCGGCGGCGACTCCCGGAGTGGCTCCAGAGATCAGGAGGAGCAGGCCCGGGAGGAGCAGAATCTGAAGAGAGAGAAGAGAGAGTGGAGCTCGAGCGACCCGGGACGAGAGCGCGGAGACGAGCCCGGAAGGGCTGTGGAGACATCGCATGATTCGGTTCGGACCTCCATCCGGAAGCGGGCTCTCTCGCGATCTCGCGATCTCGCGATCGGATCACGAGCGGCACGGCGGGGATCGCGGCTTCGCCCTTCATTCTAACGCGCCTCCGATCCCCTGCGAGACCCGTCTCCGCTCCGATCCGCATCGGGTCGCGCAGGAGAGCCCCATGCGACGCCGAGGGAACGTCAGGCTACCCTGGGCCGCGCTCCATGCCGCCAGCCGGCGAGCGACGCGACGGGAGACGCAGGGAGCAGCCAGGCGGCGAGCGGACCCGCATCGCGAGCCCGTCGAGCCATGACGAGGACGAAGCGACGACGCAGAAGAGAGGGAATGTCATGGAAGACCGAGCGAGCGAGGCGAGCAGGCGGGCCCTCGCCGGGTCGAGCGGAGGGAGCCGCGTCTTCCGGCCTCGCCGTCGCCGATGGACCCGGATCGGAGCCTCCCTGATGGCCCTCGGCGCGGCATCGCTCGCGGGCGCCGAGACGCCGGTGATCCCCCAATACGGCCCCGACAAGCACGAAGGCGTCTCGAGCTGCGACGGCAGCGGCTGCCACGGCTCGGCCGCGCCGCGCAACGATCGCAACGTGATGCAGAACGAGTATTCGGTCTGGGCCGACGAGGACCGGCATCACACCCGCGCCTACAAGATCCTGCTCGAGAAGGCGTCGATCCGGATCTCGCGCAATCTCGGCCGCAAGAAGAAGCCCCACCAGGACGATCTCTGCCTCGACTGCCACGCCGACAACCCCCCGCCCGACAAGCGCCGCAGCGAGGACGGCAGCTTCCGGATCGAGGACGGAGTCGGATGCGAGGGCTGCCACGGAGGTGCCGAGCGCTACCTCCGTCCCCATGACAGCGGCAGCACGCACGCCCGGAACATCGCGCTCGGCATGTACCCGACCGACCAGCCCGTCGCGCGGACCCGGCTCTGTCTCTCCTGCCATTTCGGCGACCGTCGGAAGTTCGTGGACCATCGTCTGATGGGCGCGGGGCATCCCAGACAGAGCTTCGAGGTGGCGCTCTTCTCCATCCTTCAGCCCTACCACTGGGAGCCCGACGCCGACTACCTCGAGCGGGGCAAGGCGGCTCCGAACGACGTCCAGCTCTGGGCGATCGGTCAGGCCATCGCGGTCGACGAGGTGCTCGATGCGATGCTCGACCCCGACCGGAATCGCCTCGGGCTCTTTCCGGAGCTGGTGCTCTACGACTGTCATGCCTGCCACCATCCCATCGACAAGAACGTCGACTGGACTCCGCGGGCCAGTACCGGACTCGGGCCGGGCGTCCCGCGCCTGAACGACGCGAACTTCCTGATGCTGATGCAGTCGGTCCGGCTGGTCGACGAGGAGGCCGCCCAGCGACTGCGCCAGAGCCTGCGCAGCCTCCATCAGGCCGCCAGCGAGGGTCGGGGGAACGCCGAAGCCACGGCGAAGGCCATCCGGGCGGAGATCGCAAAGCTGCTGCCGAAGCTCGAGGCCTGGAAGGTCGACGAGAAGGCGCTTCGCAGCCTGGCGAGCCAGATCCTCAGCGAGGGCTCGCGCGGTGAGTACAGCGACTACGCGGGCTCCGAGCAGGCCGCGATGGCGCTCCAGACGATTCTCTACAACTTCCTGATCGCGGGCCTGGTCGACGACGCCACCTACGATGCCATCGACCGGGGAGAGCTCTCCAAGCTGCTGGCGACCGTTCGGGACCCCGACACATTCGATCCGACGCGCGCCCGCGCGGCCTTCCGGCGGCTTCAATCCCGACTCGCGAGCCCTTAGGGGGCGAGGGGGACTCGCGCGCCGGTGGCTGCGTGGGCGATGCTCCGGAGGCCGAAGCGGGCCTGATGAGCCCCAGGCGAGCTTGCTATCGTCCGAGCGCCCCGAGCCCGTCCCGCGACCCGAGCCGGCGAAGCGGGACCGGCCCTCGATCGGAGAAGAAATGCGGATCGGTGATCTGGAAGGCGAGAAGATCGGGATCTGTGTCTCGGGCGGGCTCGACAGCAAGTCGGTCACGGCGCGCCTGAAGGAGGCCGGACTCGACGTCGTCGGCTTCACCGCGGACCTCGCTCAGCCCGACGAGTCCGACATCGAGGACATTCCGCGCCGCATGGCGCCCACCGGCGCCGAGACGCGCATCGTCGACCTGAAGGAGGCGATGGCCCGGGCCGCCCTGATGGTGATCAAGGCCCAGGCCACCTACGACGGCGGCTACTGGAATACGACCGGGCTCGCCCGCGCCGTCACCGTGCACGGGCTGCTCGACGCCATGCGGGCGGAGGGCTGTACCGTGCTGGCCCACGGCGCCACGGGGCGCGGCAACGACCAGCTGCGCTTCGAGCGCTACACCAACGTGCTCGCTCCGGACATGAAGGTCTATGCCGCCTGGCGGGACCCCGAGCTCCTGAAGCAGTTCCCGGGCCGCAAGGAGATGTCCGCCTATCTGCAGAGCAAGGGCATCGAGGCCTCGACCGGACCCGCGAAGCGCTACTCGACGGACGCCAATCTCGCCGGCCTCTCCCATGAGGCCGAGGACCTGGAGTCGCTCGAGACGCCGGCCACGATCGTGCAGCCGACGATGGGCGTCTGGCCGCAGGAGGCTCCGGACCGGGTGGAGACGGTGTCGCTTCGCTTCGAGGGCGGCGTCCCCGTCGAGATCAACGGCAAGGCGCTCGGTGCGCTCGACCTGATGCTCGAGGCGAACGCCGTCGCGGGACGCAACGGGGTGGGCATCGCCAACGCCCTCGAGAACCGCATCATCGGCACCAAGAGCCGGGGCGTCTACGAGGCGCCCGGCATGGAGCTCCTCGGCCGCGGCCTCGAGGCGATCTATCAGGCGGTGCTGGACCGGCGGGCCAGCGGCCTCTTCCGGCAGCTCTCGCGGCTGGTCTCGGACCAGATCTACGATGGGCGCCTCTTCGACCCCGCTCCGCGGGCTGCTCTCGCCGCGATGGACGTGATGGCGAAGAGGGCGAGCGGCTTCGTGGAGTTCGGACTCTACAAGGGGAGCCTGCTCTTCCAGCGGCTCACCGACTGCCCGGCCTCGCTCTACAACCCGGCCGACGCGTCGATGGAGGCCAGCGACGGCCTCAACCCGACGAGCAGCCAGGGCTACGTGGAGGTCCAGAGCGCCGAGGCCATCGCGCTCGCCCGGGCGGATCAGATTCTCGCACCCGTCTGGGACTGAGCGTTCGCCCGAAGCCATGGAGGAGCCCGTGACCGATCACCCCACCCGTCCCGACATCGATCTCCTGGACCGCTTCTTCTATCTCGATCCCTGGGAGCGCTTTCGATGGCTGCGCGAGCACGCTCCGGTCTATTGGGACGAGAACGCCGATGGCGGCCTCTGGGGCGTGAGCCGCTACGACGACATCATGACGATCTCGCGGACCCCGGAGATCTTCTGCTCCGGCAAGAGCTCCCGGCCCGAGCGGGGCAGCTGGATCCCCTCGATGATCAATCTCGACGAGCCCCTCCACAAGCGGCGGCGAAACCTGGTCAATCGGGGCTTCACGCCGCGCCGTGTCCGGGATCAGGAGGCCAAGCTTCGCGCTCTCACGCGAGACCTGATCGACCGGGTGATCGAGCGCGGGGAATGCGATTTCGTGAAGGAGATCGCCCGCTGGATCCCGATGGTCGCGATCGGCGACATGCTCGGTGTCGAGCCGGAAGATCGCGAGAAGCTGCTCGAATGGAGCGACTGGATGCTCGGCGGCGGCGAGATCGCGGACCTGATGGACGACGAGGAGCGGCGAGCGAAGCAACGCGTCTTCAGTGACGAGTATTTCGCCTATCAGGCCGACGTCATCCGGGACCGTAAGGCGAATCCGCGCGACGACCTCGTCTCGTTGCTCGTCCGCGGCGAGATCGACGGGGATCGGCTCGCCGACGACGAGATCCTGCAGGAGAGCCTGCTCATCCTGATCGGGGGAGACGAGACGACCCGGCACGTCATGACGGGCGGCCTCGAGCTGCTGATCCGGCACCCGGACCAGAAGCGCAAGCTGATCGACGATCCCTCGAAGATCGAGGGGGCCGTCGAGGAGATGCTGCGCATGATCTCGCCGATCCAGAACATGAACCGGACGGTCGTCCGCGACACCGAGCTCCACGGGCAGAAGCTGCGCGAAGGCGACCGGGTGCTGCTGCTCTATCCGTCGGGCAACCGGGACGAGCGCGTCTTCGACGCCCCCGACGTCTTCGACGTCGAGCGCACGCCG
The DNA here is from genome assembly GCA_964466005.1 of uncultured Spirochaetaceae bacterium. Lineage (GTDB taxonomy): Bacteria > Myxococcota_A > UBA9160 > UBA9160 > UBA4427 > UBA4427. The sequence continues at coordinate 10,968 of CAYXLY010000044.1, forward strand.
AATCGACACATCGCCTTCGGAGGCTATGGCGTCCACCATTGCCTGGGCGCGAGCCTCGCCCGTCTCGAGCTGAAGATCCTCTTCGAGGAGGTTCTCGGCCGGATGCCCGACATCGAGATCGCCACGGACGAGCCGCTGAAGCGCCGTCCGAACAACTTCATCACTGGCATCGAGGAGATGCCCGTGCGCTTCACGCCAGGGCGCTGAGCGGCAGGGCCTCCCTCGCCGCCCTCCACCGGTCCTTCCTCGCCGGATGCTCTCTCAGCCCTTCTTCAGGTCGGCGAAGAACGAGCTCGCGACGGCGTTGAGCACGTCGGCACGCTCCCACTGCAGGAAATGCCCGCATTCGGGGACGACGAGCGGGCCGATCCGATTCGAGAAGGCGATCTCGCAGCGCTTGGGAAAATCTTTCGGCACGACCTGGTCGTCCGGTCCGTAGAGGACCATCGTCGGCACCTCGACCTTTCCGGTCAGCAAGGGCGGCTCGCTCATCGGTCGGCCCCATTCGAGCTGGTACGGGGCCCAGCTCGCCGCCAGCCGCCGAGCATCCTCGAAGGGCTCGGTCATGAAGTCGAAGTCGGCCTCCTCGAAGGAGTGGGGCGAGGCCCAGAGCCGATGCTCGTAGCAGTCCCGCACCCAACTCCGTCGGCGGGCCGGCGTGTCGAGCTCCTCGAGGAGAGCCTTCCAGTCGCGGCCCTGTCGGATCCGATAGTCCCCGGTCGGGCCGGGCTCGAGGGGATTCATCCCGAGCCCCCGCTCGGCATACCACTCCGCCTCCTCGACGATCACCGGCGCGACCGAGTTGAAGAAGATCATCCGAGGAAAGAGCTCCGGGAAGCGATTCGCCATGTCGCAGATCACGGCCCCGCCCACGTCGCCCGCGATCGCGCCCACGGATCGATGGCCCAGGACGTCGTGGACCAGCGCATGCAGGTCGCGCGAGTACAGGACGATGTCGTACTCGTCGCGAGGCGAGAGGTCCGAGTCGCCATAGCCCCTCAGGTCCGGTGCGATCACCTCGTAGCCGGCCTCGACCAGCGGCTCGATGTTCCGCCACCAGATCCGCTTGGTCTCCGGGTAGCCGTGCACGAGCAGGAGGGGAAAGCCGCCGACACCCTCGCGGACGTAGGCGAGATGCAGATCGTCCCGGACGCGCGCCCGGTGGATGGGAAACGCGTCTCGATCGGGGGTCGGGGGCTGGGGCGGACGGGGAACGGGCATGGGGACTCCCGAGCGGGGCTCTGGCCTCTGGAGGGGTGGGCCACCGATTCTAACGCGCATCCGGGTACGGCTCCCACTTCATCCGTTATCCTGGGGCGCCGGCCGCGACCGACCGGACGGACGAAGCGCAGTCACCGACCCGGCTGGAACTGCTGGACCTGTTCAACCTGCCGGGGCTTCCGCTCCGGAAACGACCCACCGCCCGAGGAGAGCCTCCCGAAATGCGTCTCGATCGAATCCCCGTCCTCGCCATCGCTGTTCTCTGGCTGACCTCGTCGGTCGCCGGATGCGTCTGGGTCCCCCTCGATCCCCAGGCAGAGAGCGTACGCGTCGCGACCTCACTGGAGGCCGTGCAGGACTGCAAGAAGCTCGGTGTCGTGCGCTCGAGGACGCGGACCCGCATCGGCTTCATCGCCCGCAGCGAGGAGAAGATCTCGGAAGAGCTGACTGCGCTCGCCCGGAACAACGCGGCCGAGATGGAGGCGGACACGATCGTCGCCGACGGACCGCCATCGGTGGATGGACGCCAGCGCTTTCTCGCCTATCGATGTCGATGAGCGATGTCGATGAGCGATGTCGATGAGCGATGTCGATGAGCGCTCTCGCTGAGCGCCGTCGGCGAGCGCCGTCGTTCAGCGCTCCGACGGACCACTGCCCCGAGAGCCCTGCCATGGATCGCTGCGGATGAGCCCTGCCGCCTGACGAGGGACCGATCGCATCGATCGGGCGGACGGAGCTCTGCCTCGTCTGCCCCGATCAGATCGGGCTCAGCGGGCCGCGAGCAGCCGCTTCTCCAGCGCGTCGAGCTCCGCGAGAAGGTCCGCCGGGAGGCGCCCGCCGAACCGGGCATAATGCTCTCGAATGAGCGGGATCTCGGCGAGCCATCCCTCCACGTCGACCTCGGTCAGGCTCGCAATCGAGGCGTCGTCGAGATCGAGACCATCGAGATCGAGCTCTCCGGGCTTCGGCAGGATTCCGATCGGCGTCTCCCGGCCCGAGACCTTCTCCGCACAGCGCTGATGGATCCACTTCAGGACCCGGCTGTTCTCCCCGAATCCGGGCCAGAGGAAGCGGCCGTCCTCCCCCTTGCGGAACCAGTTCACGTAGAAGATCCGGGGGAGATCGGCTCCCGCCCGGCGGCCGATGTCCAGCCAATGCTGCCAGTAGTCCGCCATGTCGTATCCGCAGAAGGGGAGCATCGCCATCGGATCGCGGCGCAGCTCGCCGATCCGACCCGTCGCGGCCGCCGTCTTCTCGCTCGAGATGATCGACCCGAGGAAGGTCCCATGGGCCCAGTCTCTCGACTCGTGGACCAGCGGCACGACGCTCGCCCGACGTCCTCCGAAGAGGATCGCGCTGATCGGGACGCCGCCGGGATCCTCCCACTCGGACGCGATGACCGGGCATTGGCTGGCGGGGGCCGTGAATCGGGCATTCGGATGCGCGGCCGGCGTATCGCTCTCGGGCGTCCAATCGCGACCGCGCCAGTCGATGGCATGGCTCGGCGGATCGCACATCCCCTCCCACCACACGTCCCCGTCGTCCGTCTCGGCGACGTTGGTGAAGATGCAGTTCGCCTCGAGACCCCGCATCGCGTTGGGATTCGTGTGCTCTCCGGTTCCCGGAGCGACGCCGAAGAAGCCGGCCTCCGGATTGATGGCGTAGAGGCGTCCGTCCTCGCCGAACTTCATCCAGCAGATGTCGTCTCCGACGGTCTCGATCGCCCAGCCGTCGAGAGTCGGGTTCATCATGGCGAGGTTGGTCTTGCCACAGGCGCTCGGGAAGGCCGCGGCGATGTATTTCGAGTCGCCCGCCGGCGACGTGAGCTTCAGGATCAGCATGTGCTCGGCGAGCCAGCCCTCGTCCCGGGCCATCGCGGAGGCGATGCGCAGCGCGAAGCATTTCTTGCCGAGGAGCGCGTTGCCCCCGTATCCGGATCCGTAGCTCCAGATCTCGCGCGACTCGGGGAAGTGGACGATGTACTTGTTCTCCCCGTTGCAGGGCCAGGGGACGTCCGCCTGACCGGGCTCGAGGGGATGACCCACGGAGTGCAGGCAGGGCACGAAATTGCCCGCCTCTCCGAGCGTCTCGAGCACCTGGGAGCCCATGCGCGTCATGATGCGCATGCTCGCGACGACGTAGGGACTGTCGGTGAGCTGGACGCCGACATGCGCGATGGGCGAGCCGATCGGTCCCATGCTGAAGGGAACGACGTAGAGCGTCCGTCCTCGCATGGAGCCCCGGAAGAGCTCCGTCAGCTTCTCGCGCATCTCGACGGGATCGCACCAGTTGTTCGTCGGTCCCGCGTCCTCGGGCTTCTCGCTGCAGATGAAGGTGCGATCCTCGACGCGCGCCACGTCCGCCGGATCGGACCGGACGAGATAGCTGTTGGGTCGTTTCTCCTCGTTCAGCCGCCGGGCCGTCCCGGTGTCGAGCATCAGCTCGAACATCCGGTCGGACTCGGACTCGGATCCATCGCACCAATGGATCCGGTCGGCCTCCGTGAGTCGAGCGATCTCGTCGACCCAGGCGAGGAGGCGGGCATGGCGTGTCGGGACGGACTCGGTCATTCGGGGCTCCTGACTTGCGCGGGGCGGTCATCGGCCGGCTTGCCGAGAGCAAGCCTATGGGACGGAGCGCGATCGTGCCATCGTTCCGACGATCGATCGAAGGCTCGGGCGGATCCAGCGGCCGACCTCGAGTCACGCCCGAGACGGGACCTCGAAGCGGTCATGAAGGTAGGTCGCTCTCGGGCGGCCGAGGTGACGCGACTCCGGGTCGATTCTCCGGGTCCTCGTCCCTCTCGAGCAGCGCCTCGATCTGCCGCGAGAGGGCCGTGCGGGCCTCGACCCGGTCGCCCGGCGAGAGGCTCCGCCGAAGCGCCGAGAAGCACCGCTGGAGCGCCTTGCGATCCGCCGCCGGGAGCCGCATCCGCTCGCCCGCCTCGACGGGGAGATCGAGGGCCTCGCGCATGGCATGCGTCCGATGCGCGATCAGCAGCCAGTGATAGCGCGCACGACCGAAGAGCACGAAGGGGAAGTTCGGGTTCTTCGAGGGGCCGAAGCGGGCGAGACGGCCTCCCAGGGGGCGGTCGACGATGCGCAGCTCGGCGAGGCGACCGGCTCCGAGCCAGCCGAGGACGCCCCCGACCGCCGCGCCCGCCGCCATGCCGGCGAGCAGCGAGGCCCCGCCGAGCGCCACGTCGAGGGCTCCGCCCGTAGCGGCCCCTCCCGCGGCGCCGGCGGTCACGAGATCGCGTCGGCGCAGGCCGAAGGTGAGCCAGGTGCCCTCGGAGAAGAGGTCGCGCTCGAGGGGCTCGAGCTCCGCTGGACGCGCCTCGATCGAGTGATGTCCATAGATCCCCTGCACGGCGCGTCGATGCGCCTCCTCGAGCCGCTCGAGCGAGGCGCGATAGCGGGCCTCGAGCGTCTCCGCGAAGCGCTCCGCGGGCTCGTCGGGCTCGAGCCGGCGCTCGACACTCAAGCCGAGCGCCTCGTCGAGGAGCTCCGCCATCTCCCGCGCCGCCGCACGCCGCCGCGCCCGTCGGTCTTCGTCGAGGGCGCGCACGGCAGCCTGGATCGGCCCCCGCCAGCTCCCCTCGAGCTCTCCGAAGGCCCTCAGCAGCGAGCGGCGCGTCTCGAAGTCGGCCCGCACGGCGTCGATGACCCGGACCCCGCGAAAGAACTGGCCCAGGGCTGCCTCCCACTCGTCGACGAAGGCGCGGCTGTCGATGGGGTTGATGACGGCCATGCTCGGGCGCCCCGTCCAGCGGAGAATCTCCATCTCCGCCTCGTACTCGGGGCCATAGGGCACGCTCCCGTCCACGACGTAGAGGATGCCCGCACCCTCGACGATCGGACGCAGCAGCTCGCACTCGTCCGGAAAGCGCCGCGCACTCTCTTCGTCGGAGACGAAGGCCCCCACGAGACGGGGGCGATCTGCTGCACTCGCGCCCTCCCGCTCGGCGCGCGCCGAGAGCCAGGCCGACACCTGCCGGGCGCGCTGGAAGCCCGGCGTATCGATCAACGTGTACAGGAGCCGCCCGTCGACCCGCATCGGGTAGGCGCGCGCACAGCGTGT